>JAJDTE010000148.1:0-13898 GCA_022827325.1 Gammaproteobacteria bacterium
AATCACCGCCGACCAGATCGCGCGGCTGGGGGCGGACCTTACGCCCCTCGGCGGAGAGCGGGCCGGGAACGCCGACGGCACCATCCCGGAATGGGCGGGCGGCATCACCGAGCCGCCGGCCGGCTTCACGGTCGGCGATCATCACCGCGACCCCTACGCCGGGGACGCTCCGCTCTTCGTCATCGACGCCTCCAACCTGGACGAACATCGCGACCGGCTCTCGATCGGGCACCAGCGCATGCTGGAAACCTACCCGAGCTTCAAAATGCAGGTCTATCCGACCCGTCGAAGCGCCTCCGTCGCGCAACGGATCTACGACGCGACCCGGGAAGTGGCGGCCACCGCGAAACTCGTGGATGACGGCAACGGCGTAGCCGACGCGGTCATCGGCATCCCTTTCCCGATTCCGAAGAACGGCCTCGAGGTGGTCTGGAACCATCTGCTGCGCTACCGGGGCGAATCGGTGTCCTGCGTCATCGGCCAGGCCGCCGTCACCCGGGGCGGCGCATACACGCTGGTCAAGCAGCACCTGGAGACCGAGTTGCGGTATTCCCTTCCGGGCATGACCCTGGAGGAACTCGGCAACACGATGATCCTGTTCAAGTCGACGACGCTGGCGCCGGCACGGCTTGCGGGTGACATCGTCCTGGTGCACGAGACCATGAACCAGTTCCGCGAGCCGCGGAACGCATGGACCTACAACCCGGGCCAGCGCCGGGTGCGGCGTGCGCCGAACATCGCCTATGACAACCCGGGAACCTCTTCCGACGGGCTGCGCACCGCAGACCAGCTGGACATGTTCAACGGCGCCGTGGACCGCTACGACTGGGAACTCGTCGGCAAGCGCGAGATGTACGTTCCGTACAACTCGTACCGGCTGCACAGCGACGACCTCAAGTACACCGACATTCTCAAGCCCCTGCATGTCAACCCGGACGTGCTGCGCTACGAACTGCACCGGGTCTGGGTGGTGGAGGCGACGCTCAAGGAAGGCGCCGCCCACCTCTACAAGCGGCGCACCTTCTACGTCGACGAGGATTCCTGGCAGATCCTGGTTGCGGATATCTATGACAACCGGGACCAGTTCTGGCGCGTGTCGGAAGCGCACCTGATCAACTACTACGAAATGCCGCTGGTGTGGCCGACCCTGGAAGTGCATACCGACCTGCAGGCTGGGCGCTACCTCGCATTCGGTCTCGACAACGAGTTCGAGATGTGCACCTGGGACACCAGGGCGCAGGGCCGGGATTACACCCCGGCCTCCCTGCGGCGCAAGGGTCGCTGACGCGGGAGTCCGCGCCTCCGCCTGAAACCCGAACCGCTGCCGGGTGCCCGTGCACCCGGCAGCGGTTTTTTCATTCCTTGGACTACGGATGTATTCGAGGCTGGCGCATCGGGAGATAACCCCGGCGGGAATCACCGGACCTGCATGGCCTCCGGGGCCGTGCACCCCGCCCGTGAAAAAATTCTCCCGGCGGATCAGTCCTGCCCGGGGCGCCTCAGGGTCGTGATGGGCGGCGGAGCATCCCGCCTGCGGCGCCAACGCCGGAAGGACGGCAGGGTCCTGCCGGTGTCGATGCCGGCGTCGAACCACATGAGCAGCGGCGGCAGGAGCAGGAAGTCCGCGACGAGGGCCAGGGCGATCACAAGCGCGGTGAGCTTGCCCATGCCGGCGTTGAGCTCGAAGCTGGAAAGACTCACCACGATGAAGCCCGCCACGAGCACGAGGGAGGTCGTGAGCAGGGCCCGGCCCACCGTGCGGAAGGCAACACGCACCGCGTCGGGGGACCTGTAGCCGATCTCCCTGCGGGCCCGCTGGTACCTGCTGAGGAAGTGAACCGAATCGTCGACCACGATGCCCAGCGTCATCGCCGTCACCATGGACAGGGAGACACCGACCTCCCCCACCGTCAATCCCCAGATGCCGAAGCCCAGCGCGCCGGGAATCAGGTTCGGGACCAGGCTCGTGAGCCCCAGTCGCCAGGATCTGAGCGCGAAGATGAGGGCGAAGGAAATCCCGACCAGGGCCAGCGTGGTGCCCACGAGCATGGCGATGATGTTCCGCCTGCCGAGGTGCGCGAACATCAGCGTGGTGCCGGAGCTTTCGGGGCGCACGATGTTCGGCGCGTTCTCCCCGAGCCAGTGCTTTGCACGCCGGTCCAGGGCGATGATCTCGTTGGAAGAGAGCGTTTGCATCGCTACCCGCATCCGGGTCGCCGACTTGTCGACATCGATCTCGTTGTTGAGATCGAGGCCGTAGGGGAGCGACATCTCGTAGAGGAGCAGGTACTGCGCGGCCAGTTCCCGGTTCGCGGGCAGCCGGTATTCGGCCGGATCATCCCCGTTCATGCTCATGTTGAGCTGACGAAAGATGTCGGTGATGGCACTGACGTGCACCGTCTCGGGCTGTTCCTTGTACCATTCGGCGAAGGCGTCCACGTCGGCGAGATAGGCGGGGTCGCTGATCGCCCCCGGTCCGGCGGACTGGAGCGAATACTCCATGGTGTACAGGCCGGTGAGGTTTTCGATGGTGAAATCCGCGGCGCGCCGGAACTCGACCCGCTCGTCGAAGTAGTGGAGGAAGACGTCGTTCAGCTCGTTCCGGGGGATCGACGCCACGAGCCCCGCCACGACCAGCCCGGACCCCCAGAGCAATGCCCGGCGGCGACGGACCACGAACTCTCCGAGCATGGCCATCAGCGTATCGTGTCCCAGCCGGGATTCCCGCGCCCGGATCGGCAGCAGGGAGAGCAGGGCCGGCAGCAGGGTCACGGAGTACACGAACGCCGCCCCGACCCCGAACGCGACGAAGGTGCCGAGTTGGCGGAACGGGGGCACCTCGGAAAAGTTCAGGCTGAGGAAGCCGAACGCGGTGGTCAGACCCGAGAGGAACACCGGCTGGAGATTCACCCGGATCGATTCGATGATCGCATCGTGCCCGGGATTGCCGGTCCGGGTGCGCGGAATCAGGGGGCCACCGCCGCGGTCCGCGGCCGTGCGGGATGCCGCTCCCTGCAGGCAATGGACCAGGGTCGAGAAGATGTGGACGCAGTTGGCGATCGCCACGGTCAGCACGACGATCGGCGAGATGGCGGCGGGCGATGACATCGGGAGTCCCACCCAGCCCCCGAGACCCACGGCGGTCATGACCGAAAGCGTCACGACGAGCATGATCGCGAAGGTCCCGAGGAAGCCCCGGGTCAGCAGCACGAGCATCAGCGTCATCGCGGCGAAACTCGCCGGGACGAGCGTCTTCAGATCGCTCACCGATACTTCCATGAAGGTCTGGTTGAAGGTCACCAGGCCGGTCAGTCGCACATCGATGCCGGGAATGCGCTCCCGGAACTCGTCCATGAGGCCGCGCGCATACTCTGTGACATGGGCGCCTTCGCGCATCTGGTCCTCGCCCGGCATCTGCAGATTGACGTTGATTCCGCTGACTCCGCCGTCAAGGGCCAGAAGACGCCCCGCAAGCCGCGGCTCCCCCAGGACGGTGGCGCGGATCCGGGAGCGCTCGTCGGCATCACCGATAGCGGTCTCGTCCACAAGTTCGCGTACCAGGATATCGTCGCCGAGGGCCGAGGTGTGCTGGTAATTGGTGATGGAGTCGACGCGGGTCGCGAACGGGATCTGCCAGGCCTGTTCGGTGAGCCAGACGGTGGCCTCAAGCGCGCGGGCGGAGGTGGCGTCCCGGTCCTCCGGCACGACGGTGAAGAACACGTTGTCGCTCTTGCCGTAGGTGTCCTCCATCACCTCGTAAGCGAGAAGCTGGGGGTTGTTCTTCGAGAAGTAGACGCGGTGGTCGGCCGAGAACTCGAGAAAGAGCGTGCCGCTGGTCGCGACCGCGGCGAGGACCAGGCTGGCGGCGATGACCGGCCATCGCCACCGGATGACCCAGCCGCCGAGCCGGGACTCGAATTCGTCCAGCGCCTTCATTCCTGGCAAGTACCGGAGTCCCGGCGTGCGCTCAATTCAGGACCCGAGACCGGCCCGATGGGCGGCAACAGGCTGAAGCGGCGGGATGCGGGGGCATTGTGACGCGGGATTGCGGGTTTCGGAGCATGCGGACAGGCGGATGGTCGCAGTTGACCACCGGCCCGTTTCGGCATCATTGGGATTGCAGGCCAATTTCAGGTAATCGTCCGGTTGATTCCGAGTGAGTGTAAGCCAGGTTTGCGGGAGTGCCACCCGTATTTCCGTCTGACACCCCGGGAAATGTCAAAGTTCAATGAGGCTGCTTTTGCCGTTATCCTGCGCCATAGCCAAGCCACTGATCTGCCCAGGCCAGCGCCGGGATTCGCGATCACCGGCGCTGATTCGACCACGTGGCCGGGCCATGGGACGGGGATCGAGTGCGGCGCGACCACAGCGTTGGCGATCGCGGGGTGGTCAGGTTTGATTCAGAATGGCGTGTTTTAACCGGGAAGATTCACGGCATGCCGGATCGGCTGGGGCAACGGTCTGACCGGACAAGGGTGGGATCGAGAATGGCCTGGCGGAAGCGGCGCCTGTGTCCCTTCATTGACTCGCCGATACCAGATTGATAGTATGTCGTCATAATTCTTAGAAAATTGACGACAATATGGCAATAAAGACCTATCCACGACTGATCCGACCACCCGGGCAAAGTTTCTTTCTCCTCGGCGTCCGCGGGGTCGGCAAGAGCACCTGGGCGCGACAGCAGTTTCCCGATGCGCTGCGCATCGATCTCCTGGACGAGGCACGCTACCAGGACTACCTCGCCGATCCATCCCTTTTCGCTGCGGATCTCCAGACCGTGCCGCCGGGCAGCTGGGTGGTGGTCGACGAGATTCAGCGTCTTCCCAATCTCCTCAACGAAGTGCACCGCCATATTGAGGATTGCCGGCTCAAGTTTGCCCTGCTCGGGTCGAGCGCGCGTAAGCTCAAGGCGGTGGGCGTAAACCTGCTCGCCGGCCGCGCGCTGCACAAGACCATGCATCCACTGACTGCGGTCGAGCTCGGCGACGACTTCGACCTCGATGTTGCCCTCGAAACCGGAACCATTCCCCTGGTCCAGGCCGCCGAGGAACGGCGCCCCGTGCTCGAGAGCTACGTCCGGCTCTATCTTCGCGAGGAGGTTCGTGCCGAAGGATTGGTCCGGAACCTCCCGGGGTTCGCGCGCTTCCTGCCGATTGCCGCGCTCCATCATGGCCAGGTCGTGAACATTTCCGGCATCGCACGCGACTGCGGTGTCGCGCGCACCACCGTGCAGGGTTACCTGGACATCCTGGAGGACACACTACTCGCTTTTCGCCTCCCCGCCTTCCAGCCGCGGCTGCGAGTGCGTGAGCGACGCCATCCGAAGCTCTACTGGGTCGATCCGGGCCTGGTCCGTGCAGTGAAGAAGCTGCACGGGCCGATCGCACCCGAGGAACGCGGCGCGCTCCTGGAAGGCTGGATCCTGCACCTCCTGCGGGCGCACGCCGAGGAAGGCGGGCTGTTCGACGAACTGCACTACTGGGCGCCCCACCCGGCGAACCGCACTGAGGTCGACTTCCTGCTCCGCCGGGGAGGCGAGTTGGCGGCGATCGAGGTCAAGTCACAGCCGCGCTATCACACCGGCATGCTGCCGGGGTTGCGCGCAATCGCGGAGCTCCCGGGAATAGCGCGACGCATACTGGTCTACGGTGGCAAGCGGTCCTTCCGGACCGCGGACGGGATCGACGTGTGGTCCACCGGCCGGCTGCAACAGGCACTCTCCGAGGGCGCCTTGTGGCCTTAAACCCGACATGACACTCACGCCGGGATATTCGAACTTCGACGCCCGCAAAGTCGAAGACGACCCCATCATCAAGTTCCTCTACAGAACAGTTGGAGCGGATGTTGGCCGCAACCCCCGGACAGCTTGTTCGCAGCAATTTCACCAATATGCCAGTTTCACCAGATGGTGAAAACGAAAGAAACAAAGAAACAGGTAGAAAGTACGGCGGTAGACGCGGTCAGGGCCCTGCTGGAGCACGTCCTGAACACACAGATCATCGGAGTTCGCCACGAGCAGTAGTTCACATCCGGCACCGGATCGATATCTGGATCGATTTGGCACACCATGGAAGCCGCTATGCACTCCTCATGGAGATGAAGTCAGATGGAGGGCCGCGCTTTGCCCGTTCCGTGATCTATCAGCTGGAGAGTTACATCGCGCAGTTGCATCGATCCGAGCACCAGGACGACACCCGGCAGTTCATTCCGATGACTGTCAGCGGGCCCATAGGAGGCCCGGCCCCCAAGAATCCGTCTTCGGCGTCGCCGACGATCCTGACGAATAATCAGATTTACGTTGCCAGACTCTCCATTGTTTCACTATCCGAGCAGACCCTATTCACAATTCTGATCAGGATGTCCTTGAAACGCTCCGAGTTTTCATTGATCTCCGCCGACCTCGGATAAAGCAGCCCGAACGTCATCCATTTCTCGGGTTCGATCGGAACCATTGAAACGCGTTCCCTGAAGTTGTTGGCCACCATTTCGTCCGCAATTGTGGTTCCTCCACCTTCCGCAACCAGAGCACAGGCAAGCTGAGAAGACGCTACCTCGTGAGTCTGTGCCGGTGTGACACCCGCCGAATTGAACGTGTCGTCCAACTGATCACGCAGCAACAGCCCATGCATCAGACGAATGACGGTATTGTTCGCCAATTGAACGGCGGTTACATGGTCTGCATCGGACAACGGGTGTTTTCTCGGTAATATTGCCAGGGCTCGAACCCTAACAAGCGGTACGGTACGAATTCCGGGATGGCTCACCGGCAAGGCCCCGACGCCGATGTCATATTCCCTTCCGACCAGCCAACTCCCGGCTTCCCGCCTGGCTCGCACATCGAGACTGACGTTCACTTCGGGATGCTCCTGGATCAGTCGGGCCACGGCCGGTGCGGAAAGAAACTGGGCAATCCTCGGCATGGTTACGATGCGCAGGCTTTCCGTTCGGCCTGCCCGGATTTCACCGGCAATTCTCGGAACCTCCTCGAAATTGTCGAGGATACGGCCTGCTTCTCGATAAAAGGCAATCCCCTCCCTAGTGGGAGAGAGACTGCGTCCGCCACGGTCGAAAAGCTGGAGATTCAATTCGGCCTCCAGGCCGCTGATCAAACGGCTGATGGCGGGTTGGCTCAAGTGCATGACTTCGGATGCTGCGGCAACTGATCCTTCCGAAAACGCATGATTGAATGCCCGAAGTGCTTTGATGTTCATGTCTTCTATTCTTGCAAAATTTGCAGCATTAAATGCCATATTTGCAGAATTGGCAACTCCAATATTTGATAGTGTGAATGCGTTACTACCCTGGAGGAGCTCAAATGAGACGCAGAACATTTCTTGGTGTCGCTACCGCTGCACTTTTCGCAACCACTACAGCCGGCCTTGCGGATGACTGGCCCAAGCGCCCGATCAATCTGGTCGTGCCCTACAAGGCTGGTGGTGGAACCGACGCTTACGCCCGTGCAATTTCCGCCGCTGCGGAAGGCGTGTTGGACGTGCCGGTCGTCGTGGTGAACAGACCGGGTTCGGGTGGGCTCAACGGTGCCAACGCTGTGGTCGGCGCCCGTACCGACGGATACACCATGATGATGACATCGGGGGGGTCGTTTCTGCTTTCAACGATGACCCGCGATACCGAGATCGATGCGCTGGAGAGTTTTGAATTCGTCGCCCAGGTGGGTCAGCTTCGCACCTCTCTCATGGTCCCGATGAACAGCCCGTACCAGACCGTGCAGGACGTGATCGACGCCGCAAAGGCGAACCCCGGGTCGCTGCGCTGGGCGCATTCCGGCCGCGGTGGCTTCCATCATGTCGGCGGTCTCGGCTTCCTTGCCCAGAATGGCATCGAGGCCCAGGACGTTCCCTTCAAGGGTGGCGGTCCGACTCGTGCAGCCCTCATCGGCGAACAGGCCGATTTCGGTTTCCTCGGCGTTCAACAACTTCGCGGCTTTGAAGAGCAACTTCGGGCACTTGCGGTGAACAGCGCGGACCGCGACTCGATCATGACCGAAGTTCCGTCTTTCGGTGAACTTGGCATTCCATTCGCCGCGGTATCGTCGCCGGTGATCGTATTTTCCCCCAAGGGAACATCCGCCGATGTCGTCGCCACCATGGAAGCCGCTCTGGCCAAGATCGCGGCCAAACCGAAGTTTGCCGAGCTTCTGGCGGAACGCGGCACCGGTCCGGTCTATGCCAACGGCAATGATGCAAAAGCCGGGTTGGCCGCGATGAAGGCAGATGCCGCTCCGTTGGTCCGGAGCCTGGCTAACTGAGCCAGGCGCCGTCAGGGCGGAGGCCGCTCCGCTCTGGCGATCCGGGCCCACACATTCCTTCCGGAGGCCGTAATGCGAGACATGGTCGAGGGTATTGTTCTTACTGTACTGTCGCTGATCGCGATCTGGGGAGCCTGGCAGGTCCCGGCCGCCGGTCCCGGCGATACCTGGGCCGGGATCGTGCCCTTCGGCGCTGCCGTAGCCTTGCTCGTTCTTTCCGGTTTGGTGCTGTTGGGAGGATTGCAGGCCATGCTGCGGGGCGAAGGCGCGGTCCCGTTCGGTGACACCGGTACGCTGGACATACTGATCCTCTTTGCCATCGCGTTGCTCTACCAACAGTCCTTCCGCTGGTTCGGCTATATCCTGCCAACTGCCATCGTCGCACCGGTCGTCCTTTACATCTTCGGCGTACGCAATCCGATCGGGCTGGTCCTGTCGGCGGTCATCTGCCCGCTTGTATTCCACGTTCTCTTTTTTGAGTTGCTCGGCGTCTTCCCGCCTTATGGTGAAGTCTTCGACCTGGGCGACTGGCTCTGGGGGTAAGTCCCATGGAAATATTTCCCGCACTTCTATCCGTCGTCACCGACCCGACGCTGCTCTTTGCCATCATATTGGCGGCCGCTGTCGGCATGGTCGTTGGGGCGACACCCGGGCTCACCGCATCGGCGGCCATAGCCATGCTGCTACCCATCACCTATTACATGTCTCCCATCTTCGCCCTGGCATTCCTCTATGTGATCGGAAAATCCGGTCGGTATGGCGGTTCGGTTGCGGCGATCCTTTTCAACACGCCCGGAACAGCGGCCAGCGCAGCCACCCAGATTGACGGGTATCCACTGGCCCGTGCCGGCAAGGCGGGAAAGGCGATGAAGGTCGCGACCATTTCTTCGGTCATCGGAGATCTCATGGGTGATATCATGCTTGTCATCGGTGTCGGTTTCATCGCGGCCATTGCACTGAAGCTTGGTCCCCCGGAAACCTTCGCGATCTACTTCGCGGCCTTTGTGGTGATCGGCTCGGTGATCGGCAATTCCATCACCAAGGGCTTGATTTCGGCTCTGTTCGGCATCCTCGTGGCCATGATCGGGCTCGACCCGATCTCCAGCGAGGAGCGCTACACCTTCGGCTCATTCGAGCTTTCCAACGGGATTGGCCTGGTACCCCTGATGATCGGCGTATTCGTTTTGGGCGAGGTCTTCGCACAACTGGAGGAGCGCAAGAAGGCGAAAGGCGAGATAAAGGAAAACGTGACCGATCCTGGTGGTCACTCCCTGGCGTTCGAAGAATACAGGCCCTGTGTGCCCCATGTCATTCGGGGCGGGTTCATTGGTGCCGGGATTGGCGTGTTGCCGGGGCTTGGCTCGGCCATTGCTGCATTCATATCTTACGGCGAGGGCAAGCGCCGGGCAAAAAACCCTGAACAGTGGGGCAAGGGTGCACTGGAAGGTGTTGCCGCCCCCGAAGCCGCAAACAATGCCGTGTCCGGTCCCTCCATGGCTCCGCTTCTGACGCTTGGCATCCCGGGCTCGACCATCGGCGCAATTCTGTTGGGCGTGTTTCTGATCCACGGTATTCAAGTCGGCCCTACGCTGTTTCTGACCGACAAGGAACTGGTCTATCAACTCTTTGCCTGTGGCATGCTCGGAATACTCGCCTATGGCCTGATCGGATATTTCGGGGCTACGCGGCTGGCGCGGCTGATCCTCAGGGTTCCCGCCCCGGTTCTTTATCCGCTGATCTTCATGACCGCCTTTGTCGCTGCGTATTCCGCTCGAGGATCCATGTTCGACGTGACGGTTATGACGGTTGCCGGGTTTGCCGGGTGGCTGATGCGGAAATTCGACTTCAACGTTGCGGCCTTCGTGATCTCATTCGTCCTCGCCAAAGGGGCCGAAGAGACGTTTCGTCAGGCTCTTTTGATGTCCGATGGCGGGGCACTGATCTTCATCGAGCGCCCCGTCGCCGCAGGGTTCCTGCTGCTCGGACTCGCCGCTATTGGATTCCGCATCCGGTCGATCATGAAAGAACGCCGGATGGCCGAGGGAGGGCTTGGCGATGCTTGACTATCGCATCTACCGTGACTGTTTTTCGACCGCTGAAATGCGGAGTATCTGGTCTGAACAAGCCACGACATCGGCGTGGCTGAAGGTAGAGCAGGTTCTGGCCCGGTGTCAGGCTGATCTGCGATTGATCCCCACGTCGGCTGCAGATTCAATTGAGCGTATCGGGATCACTGACCTTGATCTGGAGGCTCTGGCAGCCGAGATGGCCTCGGTGGGGCGGCCGATTGTAGGGTTGGTTAAGCAGCTTCGCGCAATCGCGGGGCACCACGCTTGTCATGTGCACTACAAGGCGACCACGCAGGACATCATGGACACTGCGATGGTCACGCAGATGAAGTGCGGTCTGGATGAGATCAGCACCGGCGCGGACCGGCTGATTGAACTACTGGACAGGCATATCCGGAACCATCCATCGACCTTGATCATGGGCCGCACTAACGGTCAACACGCTGTCCCGATGCTGCTCTCGACCAAGCTGAATGTATGGCGGTCGGAACTGTACCGACGAAAAGAGGTGATCAGCCAAGCCGCAAAACGGGGTCTCAACGTCCAGGTCGGAGGACCGGTAGGTGATCTGCGCGGCTACGAGAACGGTTCGGGGGAGATGGTGAAATCGGCGGTTGCGTCGAAGCTGGGTATCGACGTCGTTGAACCGCATTGGCAAAACGCGCGCGACGGGATCAGCGATATTGTCGGTTCGCTTGGTGCTTTCTGCGCTTCACTATGCAAGATTGCACACAACGTGAACCATCTGTCTGGTTCTGACATAGCCGAAGTTTCGGAGACTTATGTGAACGGCAAGGGTGCTTCCTCGGCAATGCAAAATAAACGGAACCAGAGAGCATCGGAATTCGCCGAAGCTGTCGCCAGGTTGGGTCGCCAGAGAGCCGAACAGATCGGTGAACTGACGTTGCACGAACATGAAAGATCCGGAGGGGCCTGGATTGGAGAATGGGTTGTCGTGCCCGAAGTCTTTCTTCTTACGTCCGGTGCGCTGAAATGGGCGAACACGATGTTCGGCAATCTCGTGATTCATGATGACAGGATGCAATCGAAATGTGCGGAGAAATCTGTGCCAAAGACACATTCGCTGTGACGTTTTCAAACTGAAAAAGTCCTCTTTGACTGGATAGGCCTGGCATTGGCGCTGACGGGAGCAGTCAGTAAGCGGTCGTCCGCCCGTATCTCGAGGTGCTCATGGTCAATGCCTGAGGCGATCAAGAACCTCGGTGCCTCGGTTCGGACCCGTCGTCTCAGGATCAGCAAGGAGAACGGCCAGAATTTCGATCTGGTCCTCACACACTATGGGATCGAACGCCTTGCTCTATCGCCTTGCGCAATCCCGACACGCCGACCGTTTCGTTGTTTTCTCCGCGTACACGAGCATCGGCTCAAGTTGTCGCCGCTTTCAGGACGCGTGCGCAATATTTCGAGCGGGCGCTCAACATTTCGGTCATGCGCTGCAGAATCGGGTGATCGAGCCCATTGGCACGGGCGCGGTGGACGGTTTCGGAAACCAGGTCCGGCAACATCTCTGAGGCGGCTCTTCCCATGTCGATGACTTCGGCGGGGGGCAGGCGCATTTCACGTGCGAACTTAACCCAATGGCGCGACTGGATCTCGTTGAGCGGGTATTTCCCGCCGATCTTGGTGGCCATCTTCAGTTTTCCGGGATTTACACCGTAGGGCAACATGCTCGCCACATCGTAGAGCGGCGCGAGACGCCCACGGCCTTGCGGACCGATCAGGATGGAGAAGTTCTTTGCGTGTGCGTCGGTGCCGCCGATGATCCAGTTCAGCATGATGGCGCGCGCGAAGGTCCACGCATCTTCACCCGGCTCTCCCGAATGCGTCCGGATCGTTTCGCCCAGTTCGGCGCACCCGGGGCCGCCTTCGTTCTGGTATTTCCTTGCCGGGGGGAGCCCCAGGATCTGGCACAAGTCTTCCTGGTGAATGCGCCGGATCGAACCGGCGGACATTATTCGGTCATACCGCTCCACAATGATTGCCGGTTGATCCTCGAATCTGCGAACTTCCGAGCGCGCCGCAGACAATCGGAGTGCCCGGGCCAGGGCTAGCCCAAGTTTAACGATTTCAGGCCGAAAACCGGTGAAAATCGCCTGATTTCGACTGTTTCGATCTTCCAACCGATTGATATGTAATGGTTTTCATTTCGGGAATCGAAATGTAGTGACATAATAACGTAATCATGGGTTGAAATGCGCCCGGCATCCCGATATCCTCCCCCCATGTTCATCCGCCGCGCCAAGACCCGAACCACCCAACGCGGCGACGTCTATCACTCCCACCGCCTGGTGCACAGCGAACGCCACGGCGACAAGGTCCGCCAGCGCACCCTCCTCAACCTCGGCAGCGAGTTCCCCGTCGAGCGGCAGTATTGGCCCATGCTGTGCGCCCGGATCCGCCAGCTGCTCGAACGCCAGGACGAGCTGGCCCCGCTGTCCGGCCCACCGGAGGTCGAGCAACATGCCCAGCGCATCGCCGCGCAGCTGCTCCACCAGGCGCCGCCGGCCACGCCCGGGCAGCCGGACCTGCACACGGTGGACGTGGACACCCTGGAGATGATCCGGCCGCGCTCGGTGGGCGTCGAGGCCGTGGGGTTGTGGGCCGCGGAGCAACTCGGCCTTGTGGCCCTGCTGGAGCGGCTGGGATTCAACGGTCCGCAGCGGGCCCTGGCGGTGGCCGGCATCGTCGCGCGCATGGCAAGGCCGGGCTCCGAGCGTGCGACCTGGCGCTGGCTGTGCGGGCGCTCGGCCCTGGGGGAACTCCTGGACGTGGATTTCGCGCGCATGAGCGCGATGCGCCTGTACCGGGTCTCCGATGCCCTGCTGGCCCGGCGCGACGCGATCGAGGCCCACCTGTTCAGCCGTGCGACGGACCTGTTCGGGCTATCCCACACGGTGACGCTGTACGACCTGACCAACACCTACTTCGAGGGCGGGGCGGCGGCCCAGCCCAAGGCCGCGCGGGGTCATTCCAAGGAGAAGCGCACGGACAGCCCGCCGCTGACCCTGGGGCTGGTGCTCGACGGCTCGGGTTTCGTGCGCCGGTCCGAGGTGTTCTCGGGCGCGGTGAACGAGGACACGACCCTGGCGCCGATGCTCAAGGCCCTGCACGCGCCGGGGGACGCGCTGGTGGTGATGGATGCGGGGGTGGCCACCGAGGACAATGTCGCCTGGCTGCGGGACCACGGTTACCGCTATCTGGTGGTCAGCCGGGAGCGCACCCGCCGCTTCGACCCGGACCTGGCGGTGGCCCTGGAGACCCGCACGCGCCAGACGGTTCATGTGCACAAGGTGGTCGATGACGAAGGGGCCGAGACCCGGCTGTACTGCTACTCCGAGGCGCGGGCGAAGAAGGAGAGGGGCATCGCCGACCGTTTCTGCGCGCGCTTCGAAGGGGAACTGCAGAAACTCAACGACGGCCTGTCGCGGCCGCGCACCCGCAAGGGGCTCGAACACGTCTGGCAGCGGATCGGCCGCATCCGGGAGAGGAGCCGCGGCGCCGGCGCCCACTATGCCGTCGAGGTCATCCCCGACGACAGC
>JAJDTE010000006.1:0-9080 GCA_022827325.1 Gammaproteobacteria bacterium
CAAAGAACCTGTGGCAGGCGATGCAGCAGGTCTTCGCCGGAGGCTATTCCACCCCGGACATCTCCAAGCCCGGATCCGACATCACCATGGTGAGTACCGAGGAATTCGGCGACCGGGTCGTTGCCGAGCTGACGAAGCTCCCGGCCTGAAGCTGGTCACCGCCCGTTCCCGCGGGTCCAGATCTTCTGCATTTCCAGGAACAGGAAGGAAGCCGTCCAGGTGATGAGGACCAGTCCCGTGAGGGTCTCGAAGCCGGCAATGAAACGCACCGGACCGACGGGCTGCAGATCACCCATGCCGAGACTGGTGAAATTGCTGATGGAAAAGTACACGCAGTCCAGAAGCGTTCCCTCCGCACCGACCAGCACCCCCATGGACCCGTCCCTGAGAACCAGGTAGAACCCGAGTCCGTACAGCCAGATTTCCACGACGTGCGCCGCAAGGGCGCCGAATACCGCCAGCAGCAGGTGGATCCGCCGGCGCCGCGTCAGGTGCAGCAGCCGGTCCCCCATGAACCGCAGCCCCTCGTAATGGACCCAGACGGCCAGGGCCGTGAGCACGGCGCTGATCAGGGTGACCTTCAGCACGGACCGGCGCCGGCAGGGGGGAAGACGGGGGAATTTCCGGAACCGAGTCTCATCCCGCAATGACCGGCAATTCTTCCGCGGCCCGCGGGGTCAGCCATTCCGCCCCGTCCACCGTGATCACGATGTTCTCCTCGTGCACCATCTCCCGGCCCGGCGCGAACACCATGCCGGGTTCCAGTGTCAGCACCATCCCGGTCTCAAGCACGGTACCGTCGTCCGGGGTGTTGGAAGGCGGCTCGGTGAGTTCCATGCCGAGACCGTGGCCGAGCCGGCCCACCTCGTTCCCGAGGCTGCCGCCCGCAGCCATGACCGCCTGCATGGCATGCCAGATGTCGCTGGTCGTGGCGCCGGGACGGGCGGCGGCGAATCCCGCCCCGGTGGCCTGCCAGACCACGCGGTAGGCATCGCGGGTCGCGCTGTCCGCAGCGCCGAATGCCCAGTTGCGGTCGAAATCGCAGAAATAGCCGTCCCAGGTCGACCCCGTATCGATGATCAGGACATCCCCGGGATCGATCCGCCGGTCGGAGGGGCCCATGATGATGCTGTCATATCCCCCGGGTCCGGAGCCCGCCACCAGGTAACTGCAGCTGTCCGCCCCGAGCCCGAGGAGGTCATGCTGCATGGCTCGGCAGATTTCCCGTTCGGTCTGGCCGACACGGGCGTGATCCGGCACGTTGGCGAATGCCTCGCCGGCCAGGCGGCAGATGAATCGGATTTTCTCGATTTCCCGGGGCGACTTGACCATGCGCTGGCGCTGCAGTACCCCTGCGACATCCACCAGTTCTCCGCCGATCCGGTCCTGCAACTGCGAGAATGCATGCGCCGGCATGCGCAGCATGCTTTCCGGTCCCAGGCACATTCCGGTCCTGCCGTGCCGCCGCGGCAGGGATTCCAGTGTGGCGGCGAGCAGCGAAATGCCGTCGTCTTCCGGACAGGGACTCGGCCAGGTGCGGATGTCGTCGATCCACGTTCCGGCCATGCCGCTCTCTCCGATCTCCGGAATCACGGAGATCGGCTTGCCCGCGGCCGGAACCACCAGGAACCACGGCCTGGTGGGGCTCTGCCAGAACTGGGTGAGGAAGCCGCTGAAAAACCGGATCTCGGCCTCCGTGGTCAGGATCACGGCATCGCACCGGCCTTGTGCCATTCGCCGCTGGAAGCGGACCAACCGCTCCTCGAATTCGGATTCCGGAAAGCCGCGCTCCGGCGGTGTCACCGGTCCATTCGGGACCACTCGGGATTCTTCCGGGGCTTCAGGCAAGGTTCCCGCCGACCGTCTCAGTGCTGATGCCCGCCCGGTCCGTGCGCATGCCCGTGGGCCAGTTCCTCCGTGGTGGCCATCCGGACATCATCGATCTCGACATCGAAACGCACGGTCCGTCCCGCCAGGGGATGGTTGAGGTCCACGTCCAGATTGAAACGCCCCACCTTCAGCACCACGACCTCGCGGGGCCCGGCCCGTGTACGGATATTCACCACGTCCCCGGGAAGGTGCCGTCCCGGGGTCAGCACGTGCTTGCTCGGGACCCGTTCCACCGAATCGCTGCGGCGCAGGCCAAAGGCCTGCTCGGGCGGCAGCGTGACCGTGAACGTATCGCCCTTTGCCCGGCCTTCCATCTCCTGCTCCAGGGCGTCCAGGATCGCCCCCCTTCCATGGAGGTACAGCACACCGGGCGACTCCCTTTGCGTGGACTGAAGGAGCTGGTCGCCTTCGTACATCTCGAAGTGAAACTCGACAACGGTGTCTTTCGTGATCTGCATCGTAACGTCCCGGGACCGTGAAGAGCATCCCTCCGGATGTTCATGTCCGCCCCCGCATCCCCGAACATTCCATACCCTTCACCCTTCGTCAACCGGCGATGACCGGTATTCCACATGAATCCCGGCGAGTGCCGAACCCGGACACACGGCGGGAACGGGGACCGGAGGGGTTCCGGTGCCGGCCGGTCGCACCCGCCCAATCCGGGAAATGCGGCCAAACTGTTGATAGACTGTCGCCTGCCAGAACCGTCGTTCGCCCGCACCCGGTCCGTTCATGAACATTATTTCACCCGACATTCTCGCGCTGGCGGCCCTGCTGTACGTGACCCTGCTGTTCTACATCGCCTGGCGGGGCGATCGGCTCGGGTCCCAGCAGCTGCCCGCGAAATCGGCGCTGGTCTACAGCCTTTCCCTGGCGGTGTACTGTTCCTCCTGGACATTCTTCGGCGCCGTGGGGACGGCGTCCTCCCACGGGTGGGGCTTCTTCGCGATCTATCTCGGACCCATTCTCCTGTTCCTGCTGGGATACCGGCTGGTGCAACGCATCATTCTCATCAGCAAGCAGCAGAACATCACCTCGGTCTCGGACTTCATCTCCTCCCGGTACGGCAAGAGCCGGCTGGTGGCGATCCTGGTCACCGTGATCGCCGTCTTCGGGTCGCTGCCCTACATCTCCCTGCAACTGCACGCCATCGCACTGGCATTCGACACCGTCACCTCCCGGTCGCTGGCCGGTTTCTCCACCGGCTCGCAGCACCCCCTGACGGATACGGCGTTCTACAGCGCCGTCCTGCTGGCCGGCTTTACCATCCTGTTCGGCACCCGCCACCACAACGCCACGGAGCACCACCGCGGCCTGATCCAGGCCATCGCCTTCGAATCGGTGGTGAAACTGCTGGCCATCCTGGCCGTCGGAGTCTTCTGTCTCCGGCTGCTCCCGGAAATTCCCCTGGCGTCGCCCGGCGTCTCCTGGCTGAACATGGGCTCGACGGGGGAGGATGCCGGGGCCGGTTTCTCGTTCCTGGATTTCACGGTCCGCATGCTCCTCAGCATGGTCGCGATCCTCTTCCTGCCGCGGCAGTTCCATGTCACCGTGGTGGAGGCGGACAACCACCACCAGGTGATGGGCGCCCGGTGGCTGTTGCCGGCGTACCTGATCCTGGTGAGCCTCGCCGTGATCCCCATTGCCCTTGCCGGCAATCTCCTGCTTCCCGGGGGCGGCAACGCGGACCTGTTTGTCCTCATACTGCCGCTCAGCCACGGTGAGAACCTGCTGGTGACGGCGGCATTCATCGGCGGGATCTCGGCAGCGACCGGCATGGTCATTGTCGCCGCCATCAGCCTCAGCACCATGGTCTGCAACGACATCGTGATGCCGATGCTGATCTACATACGGCGCCTCAACATCCTGCGTCACCCCGGTCTCAGCCGGATCATCCTCACCATACGGCGCATTTCCATCGCGCTCATCCTGCTGTGCTCCTATGGCTATTTCCGGCTCTCGGACACCAGCCAGGGACTCGCCAACATCGGCCTGGTCTCGTTCGCCGCGACCATGCAGTTCGCGCCCGCGGCCCTGGCCGGGCTTTACTGGCGCGGCGCCAACCGGCGGGGCGCGGTGGCCGGGCTCATACTGGGGTTCATCACCTGGGGATACTGCCTCCTCCTGCCCACCCTGCTGGGCTACCGGGAAGTCAACCTGATCTTCGGGGAGACGTCCTGGCTGCATCCGCACCACCTGTTCGGGGTCGAGAACCTGTCTCCGCTGGTGCACGGGGTATTCTGGAGCATGGCGTTCAACATCGGCGCCCTGATCCTCGGCTCCATCCGGTTCAGGCCTTCCCTGCTGGACAGGATCCAGGCGAGCGTGTTTCTGCATACCACGCCGGTGGAGCATCCGATGCCCCTGTTCCGGGGGGAAGGTCACCATGCCTCCGTGCACGATGCCCGGACTCTTTGCCGGAGCATCCTCGGGGAGACGGCGTCCGACCGGATATTCGGATCCGGGCGCGGACCGGCCCGCCAACAGGAAAACGACCCGGTGCCCCGGGAACTGGTACAGGAAATCGAGCGATCCATTGCCAGCGTCATCGGCGCCTCCTCGGCAAGGCACGTGGTGGCAAAAACCCTGCTCGGGCGGGACATCAGCGCCGAGGACCTGGTGGTCATGCTGGATGAGACATCCCAGGCCATCACCTTCAACCGCGAACTGCTGCAATCCGGATTCGAGCACATCAGCCAGGGCGTCAGCGTGATCGACCGGCACCAGAAACTCGTTGCCTGGAACACCCGCTTCGTCGAACTGCTGGAATTCCCCGAGGATTTCCTCTACGTCGGCATGCCGGTGGAGGAGGTGCTCCGATACAATGCGGCCCGCGGCGAGTACGGAGAGGGCAACAGCAAGGGCCAGGTGGCCAGGCGGATGGAGGGCTTCCGTTCCGGCAAGCCCCACAGCGAGGAACGCAAAAGGCCCAACGGGCGATACATCCGTTCCCAGGGCAATCCCATGCCGGGCGGGGGCTTTGTCACCAGCTACACCGACATCACCGACACGGTCAATGCCGAGGAACTGTTGCGCAAGGCGAACGAGAGCCTGGAAATCCGGGTCATGGAAAGAACCCGCGACCTGGAGGAACTCAACCGGCAACTGCAGGAGGTGACCGAGGGCAAGACCCGGTTTCTCGCCGCGGCGAGCCATGACCTGCTGCAGCCGATCAACGCCGCGAGGCTGTTCAACCAGAACATCCTCGAGCAGTGCGAACTGACCGACCTCACCATCCAGGAACTGACGTCGAGGGTGGACCGTTCCCTGGTGAACGCGGACAGGCTGCTGCGCGCCCTGCTGGACATTTCCAAGCTGGATGCCGGCAGCATCACGCCGGAACTGTCTGTCTTCGACATTCACGAGCTGCTGGAGGAGCTGGCGCTGGAAATGGAGCCCCTCGCAGAGCAAAAGGGCCTGACCCTGCAGGTCCGCAACCGCCACATCGGCGTCCAGAGCGACCGGAGGCTGCTTCGTTCCATGGTGCAGAACCTGATCACCAATGCCATCCGCTACACCCCCGAGGGCGGAGTCCTGGTGGGCTGCCGGCTACGCGGCAGCCGCCTGTCGCTGGAAATCTACGACACCGGAATCGGCATCAGGACGGAGGACCTGGAACGGATCTTCCGGGAATTTCACCGGGTGCAGGACGATACCCGGCAATCCGACGGGAACGGCCTTGGACTGGGTCTTGCGATCACCCGCCGTCTTTCCCAGATGCTGGAGCATCCGGTAACGGTCAGATCCGAATTCGGCCGGGGCAGCCGATTCAGCATCTCGGTGCCCGTCCGGCGTCTGCAGATGGCCACGAGGGCGGAACAGGAACCGTGGAGGCCGGACAGTCGCCTCAGCGGTCTGCGGGTCCTGTGCCTGGAAGATGCCCTGGAAACGCTGGAGGCCATGGAGGTGCTTCTGAAGCTCTGGGGATGCCAGGTGATTTCCTGTCCCGACATCGCCACCGCCCGGGCCGCACTGGGACGGACGGATCCGGAAGTGGTGATCGCGGACTACAATCTGGAGGATACGGAAACGGGCCTTGACCTGCTACGGGAAGCCTGCCCACCCGGCCGGGTCGGACGCTACGGGGTCATGATATCCGCCCAGCAGGATCCCTCGATCCGCAGCCGGGCGCACGCAGAAGGGATGTATTTTCTCACCAAACCCGTGGACCCCTCGTCCCTGCGCACGCTGCTCAGGCGGGCCATGGCGGAACGGCCGGGGGAAGACCCGGTCTGGGTACCGGAGCAGGCTGAAACACGCGCCGGATAGACGGCGCCGCCCCGCTCAGTTGGCGGAATCCGAAAGCACGAAGTCCAGCTGCTTGGCCACCACCACCGCCTGTGTCCTCGTGCGGACATTGAGCTTGCGGAAAATCGCGGTGACATGGGACTTCACCGTGGCCTCGGAAATGCCCATCTCCCAGGCAATCTGCTTGTTGAGCAGGCCTTCGGTCATCTTCACCAGCACCTTGAGCTGTGTGGGCGTCAAAAGGGCGATGTTCTCAATGGCCTCAAGGAGCTTGCGTTCCGCTTCGGACACCGCCGTGGACGCGGATGCCGGGACCGCGGTTACCCCCTGGATCACCTGTTCGATGGCGCCCCTGATCTGGCCGGAGGATGCGGACTTGACGATGTAGCCCGATGCCCCCGCCTGGATGGCGGCCCGCACCGTTTCCGCCCCCTCGCTCGCGCTCACCACGATGACCGGCATTTCCGGGTAGCTGTTCTTGATGTAGATGAGTCCGGCCAGACCGCTGCTGTCGCTCATGCGCAGGTCCAGCAGCAGCAGATCGACCTTGCCCTGTTCCAGAACCTCCAGTGTTGCCGTCAGTGTTTCCACTTCCAGAATGTCTGCGGTCCTGAACAATGGCTTGATCGCGGCCAGCAGTGCCTGGCGAAAAAGCGGATGGTCATCGGAGATGACGATGGTCTTGTTCATGGCCGTGATACGGTGATCACCTGCTATGATAGTATTTGGTCTTGTCCGCCCAGTCCAGTTTGCAGCACCGTCCATGGTTTCTCCCCAATCCCTGCAGGCGGATTTCACCCCGGGGCCGGGACTGCTGCGGGGGAGGAACCTGCTGGTAACCGGCGCCCAGTCCGACCTGGGACATGCCGTGACCACCGCCCTGGCTTCCCACGGGGCATCGCTCCTGCTGTGCACCCGCAAGGAACGTCTTCTGGCGGAGCTCTATGATTCGCTGGTCGCGGAAAACTACCCCGAACCGCTGCTCGTTGCCATGGACCTGAACAAGGCGGATGCGGATCACTTTTCCCAACTGGCCGAAAGCCTCGGGGAGGAAGTGGGCGCCCTTCACGGAATCGTCCACATGGACCTCCCCTCCGCCCCGCTGTCACCGGTAACCCTGTCGAAAGTCGAGACCTGGGAGACCTGCCTGTGGCGGGTGCTCCGCCAGCCGATGCAGCTCATCCGCGCCATGGTCCCGCTCCTGCAGGCCGCGGACAACCCGTCGGTGGTGCTCCACACCCTGTCCTGCGGGCGACAGGGAAAAGCCTATTGGGGACCGCTTGGCTGTGCCCTCGCCGCCATGGAGAACCTCTGCCAGATCCTCGCGGAAGAACACCCGGATATCCGGTTCAACACCCTGGACATCGGGCCGGTGGATTCCGACCTCAGGCGGCGTTTCTATCCGGGCGAAAACCGCGCACGCCTCAAACCGGTCACCGATCCGGCGGTGATCAACGGGTTCCTCCATCTGGTCTCGGGGGTGGGGGAAAGCCAGAGCGGCAAGGCATTCCGGGTCGCCTGAACCGGGGAACCCGAACCCAAAGGCGCCGGACGCTATTCGGCGGCCTCGTCGTCGAGCTCCAGCAATGACACCCGCGGGATCGTGTTGCCCGCGATGCCGCGGATGGAGCCGTACATGTGGTTGGTGCTCAACAGCACCTTCTCGATCTGCTTCTCGCGCTTCTTCCAGATCGTCTGCATGGAGCGCTTCTCGGACTCCAGGTCCGTTTGCATCTGGGTAAACCCCTCCACGATGGCCTCGACCTGCTGACGGAATTCATTCCCGGTGAGGTAATCGTACAGCATGCCCATCTTGTCACCCCGGTTCTCCCGGGCGGCGACAGCCTCGCTCAGGCGAATGATCCCGTCCCGCAATACGACGGCCAGATTGCCGAATTCCTCGAAGCTGCAGATCCAGACGCCGTCTCGCTGCCCCATGCCGTCCATGTCCGGGGGCATGGCCTGGGTCACGAGTACCCCCGCATCGGCTCCCTTCTCCCGGATATCCTGCCGGAACTTCTCGATCCAGCCGGGCTGAAACGCCTTTGCGCGCTTGCTCTCGTAGTAGATCGTCCCGCAGTTCTGGCGACTGCGCGTATGGACGGTCTGCAGGCAATCCGCGCCCCGCGCGCCCTTCTTGATCTCCTCGACGGTATCCAGGGGAAACCGCGCCCGCAGCCAGTCCTCGATGGCAAGCTCCTGCACTTCTCCCTGCAATTGCGTGGAGCCCTGCTCGGCCCTGCGCTGGGCATCCTGCAACTGGCGGTTCAGGTCGGAGATCACCTTGTCACGTTCCGCCATGTCAAGCCGCGCCTTTTCCTCCAGACTCCGCTTGATCTGTTCCCGTTCCCGGGTCAGCTTCTGTTCGGCCTCCGCCCGGACCACGTCCGACAGTTCGTCCTTTTCCCGTTTCAGCCGGGCGATGTCCGCCTGGGCGCGGTGAAAGGCCTTCAGCTTATCGTTCTTCTCGCCGAGTTCCCGCTCGAGCGACCCGATCTTTTCCTCCTGCTCGGACTCGAGCCGGTTTTTCAGCTGCTGCGCCAGTTCCGCCTCCCGCTCCTTGATGCCGAGGGCAATGGCCTCCTCGGTTTCCCTTGCCTGGCGTTCTTGCGCCTCCTGAAGCGCCGCCTGCTGGCGGCCGACTTCCTCCATCCGCGCGCGGACCTGTTCCTCCTGCTCCCTTTGTTTCGCCTCGAGTTCGCCGCGCAGCCGGTTCTCTATGCGGTGGGCCAGCACGTCGTTGACGTCAATCTCCTGGCCGCAGTTGGGGCATTGGATGCGTCCGCTACGGTAGGTTTTCAACTGCACGTGATCTGTGCATCAAGAAGCAGCGCTTTGTGGTCACGCACCCTTTTCACCCTCTTCACGGACGCGAGTTCGATCTGATCGAGATCACCATGATGGCCGGGGAAGAGCGGGTTCATTTCACAGCTGACGACGAT
>JAJDTE010000153.1:0-8579 GCA_022827325.1 Gammaproteobacteria bacterium
TCACGGCCCACCTGGTGGTGCACAACGACCAGGCGTCCGCAAAGCGGCTGGACGAACTGACCGGCGGGGGATATTCGGCAACGGCCCGGCGCATCGCCTGACGTCCGGACGCCGGTCCATGGACGGCCACCCGGGAGGGCAGCCTCCGCCCGGCAGCCATGAATTCCCCACGAAATACCCCCGTCCCCGGCAGGAATGCTTCCCCGGATCCGGCTACAGTGGATGGAGAGGTGCAGGGGTTACTGTGATTGTCTTTCGAGGATACGGACGTATCCGACCTGTCGCCTCCACCGGCCAACCATGACAGACGAACTATGGAGAACATCCTACCGGCCCTGCCCGTTCTGGCACTCTTTGCAGCCGCGGCCATCCTGGCCCTGAGAAACCGGGGGTCCCGTGTCCGTCGTGGGGACGATGAACAGGCCTCCGCGCGACGGCACCGGGAGATCGCCCGCAGGTACCGGGAAGAACGGGCCAGCCTCGGCGAATGAGCGGGCGGGGCTGTATCCGGAACATACTCCCATCATCGCTTTGCCCGGGCGGGGCAATGGCACGATCAAGACCATCCGCTTCCCCGGGTCTCCACAGGCATTATCCAGCCACCGTGGCACGGCTGCAATCCTGATGCCGGACGGGGAAGTCCGGAAGGTGACGCGGCGACAACCGGCGGACCACGGTCCATGCTTGACGACATGCCGCAGACTACGGGTGAGGGCGTTCTCAACCCTGCGCCTTCATGGTTGTACGTGACCATATGCAATCGCTTCAACACCCGGCAGGTTTCAACAAAGCGGTGGAGCTCCGCTACATCATTGACAACCGGCGCCGGCGCCCGGTTCCGGCGACCCGGGGCAGCCGGATCATGCCTGACCATGGAAAACCCGGCCGAATCGTGCTACTCAGACCCTTGTTCGCCGGCCACTTCAAGCACCAGCCGCACCAGCCGGAATCATAATTGCCGACATTGCCGATAAAGCCGAACTTCACGGTCTGCAGCGCGACATCGAGCCATCCGGTGATATTTCGGGACACGCTGTCTGCCCAGGCCTTGCCAACCGGATACCGCGGGGTGGAGGATATCCGCCGGTTTCTCATTGACCGGTTCGGTGCGAACGGCCACTGCCGGTTTCGTGCACTGCATCGAAAAATCATCGCCGCCCACCCGGTGATGCGCAACGACCCTGCATCCCGTGGGCGGCCGGAAAAACCAGTCGGCGGAGGCTACTCATGCTGACCCTGACCGAGGAGCTCCTCCTGTTGCTGGGCGACGACGAGGGCGCATCCATCCCGTCCCGGCAATACGCCGTCGAGTGCGCCCTCGCGGGCGCGGTCTTGCTGGACCTGGCCTTTGCCGACCGTATCGATACCGACCCCGACACACTGGTGGTCATCGATTCCGCGCCGACCGGCATTGCGATGCTGGATCGTGTCCTTTCGAAGATCGCCGCGCGTGCGAACACGGTGGATACGCAAACCTGGATCCGGGTTCTCGCCACCGACGACGCGACCGGAATCCGCGAGCAGGCGCTCGCGGGACTCGTTCGCCGCGGCATCCTGGGGCGCCGCGGGCAGCGGTTCCCGTGGGCGTTCGGTCCGGTTCGCCACACCACGCTCGATGACGGTCCGGTGCGCGAGGCCAGGGCACGCATCGAGGCGGCTCTTGCCGATGACATCCCCCATCCCCGCGACATCGGGCTGGTCGCACTCGCGGATGCGTGCCAGCTCCTCCCTGACCTGTTTCCCGGCCGGACGATCGGGCGGATGCAGATCGCGCAGTTGCGCAGGCTGGACCTGATCGGGCGCGAGGTGACCGGTACGATCGTGCATGCAGCCCGGGCCCGGGCTCAGCACCACCGGATGCTGCTCCTGACATTCTCCTCTGTGGGGGGCGTATCTGTCGCCGCGACACTGCTGTGGCCTCGCATCCCCGTACCGGACCGGTTCGGTTCCAGTGTCCCCGCGCTGCTCTGGTCCGGCGGGCCCTGGCAGCAGTGGAGCGGCTACCTGCTGCTCGCACTCAGCGCCGCTGCCCTCGCCGTGGCCGTGATTGTCCGGAAGCGGCTGGTGCCCCGCATCGCCGGTTCGCAGCGGTGGCGCCTGTCCCACATCATCCTCGGTATCGCATGCGTCGCGGTCCTGTTCGCCCATACGGGGTTCCGGCTCGGCGACAACGTCAACGCGGTACTGATGGGCTGCTACCTTGCCGCACTGCTCTCGGGGGCTCTCGCCGGCATCGCGATCGGCGGGGCACGGCGGCTCCGGCGAACCAGCGCCGGCAGGATGCCGGTCCGTTCCCTGCTCTGGACACATGTACTGGCCATCTGCCCGCTGCCGGCTCTTCTCATCGTGCACATCCTCCTCGCCTACCTGTACTGAGGGCATCGCGGCATGTCTCCCGGAACCATCGTGCCTCTGGTCGGGGCGACGCTGCTCGGCGCGGCTTATGTTGCGGCCACGATGATCCTGGGCGGCAACCGGCACATGCTGACTGTCGGCGAGACCACCGATGCGCATCACCAGATCGGGATGGCCTGCGAGACCTGCCACGCCGCGCCCCCGTTCACCGGCGCGGCAGCGGCCGGGAAAGCGCTGGAGCTTACCTGCCGGAACTGCCACGAAGCGGAGTTGAAGGCCGCCGCCGACAGCCATCCCCGGAAGCTGTTTCGCAACCCGAGAATGGCCTTCTTACGGGAGCGGCTCGATGCGCGAATGTGCACGTCGTGCCATACAGAACATCGTCCCGAGATCACGCGCACGGGCGCGGTCACGATCGCGGCGGACTTCTGCGTGGCGTGCCACTCCGAAGGAGACCGGGACGTGCGTCGGGACCGGCCGAGCCATGCCGGTCTCGCATTCGACACCTGCGCGTCCGCGGGCTGCCACAACTACCACGACAACCGCGCCCTCTACGGGGAGTTCCTGGTCGGGCACGCTGGTGAACCGGCGGTCGCGGCAACGCCGGTGCATGCACTCACCGCGCGGTTCCTCGCCCGGGAGCGGCCTGCGGACAAGGCGCTTGGAAGCGGCGACGCCGTGGCCCCCGCGGCCGCTCTCGCCGATTCCGGCGTCCTCAACCACTGGGCCGGTTCCGGCCACGCGGCGGCCGGAGTGAACTGTGCCGGCTGCCACGCGGCTGACCTCGCCGCCGACGCCGAACCGGCAGAGGTCGCGGTCCACTGGATCGGCAAGCCGCCGACCGGCGTGTGCGAAACCTGTCACGAGCCGCAGGCGAAATCCTTTGCCGGGGGAAGGCACGGCATGCGGCGTCATCCCCGGGTTGCCGGACCCCGGGACCCGCGCCGGGCGCTCGAACGCCTGGGACTCTCCGGCATCGTGCCCGGGGCGATTGCCGAATGGTTCGCCGACCCCGCCCCGCCCACACGCATGACCGTCGGGGAGGCGCGCCTGCCGATGCGCCTCGATGCCGACCCGGACCGGGCCCTCGATTGCGGCACCTGTCACCGGCCTCACGAGGTGGATACCGCGCGCGCCGCAGTCGAAGCCTGTGCGTCCTGTCACGACGGCCCCCACACCCGGGCCTACTTCGGAAGTCCCCATCACGGCCTCTGGCAGGCGGAACGGGCCGGGCGGATGCCGCCCGGCGCCGGCGTGAGCTGCGCGACCTGCCACATGCCCAGGACCGAACGACGCGCCAGGTTTGCGACCAACCACAACCAGAACGACACGCTGCGCCCGAACGGGAAGATGGTCCGGCCCGTATGCCTCGACTGCCACGGCCTCGGTTTCTCGCTCGACGCGCTCGCGGACACTGGGCTGATCGAACGCAACTTCGACGGAACACCAGGGGTGCATGTCGAGAGCATCGAATGGGCGGTGCGGCGCTCGGGAGGAAAGGAGCAGGCCACCGGCCAATGACTGCCGGCGATTGCCGGTGGTGCTTTCCGAAGTGACCGCACCCGGGCCTGCCTCTATAATCCGGTCGGGGAGAAGAACAATTGGTCGAGAAAGAGATGAAACGAACAATACCGATGGTCGCCGCCGGCCTTGTGTTCGCCGCCGCTGCGGCGACGGGAGCCGAAGCCGAAAAGCTGCCGTACCCGAAGGTCGCCGACATGCTCTATCGCGTGATGTCGGCGGATCGCGAGGTCTATACCCGCATGGTGGTGCAGCGGCTCACTGTCGACGAGCAGATTCTCACCGCATCGGAGCACTTCGAGGACAACGCGGCGTTGCCACTGCCCGCACAGATGTTCCGCTTCGGTGCCGAGACGGTGATGGACAACACCGAGGACTTCTCCTACGCGCTGCTCTCGCTGCATCCGATCAACCGGCAGAACGGCCCCGGGACGGAGGTCGAGAAGGAGGGCCTTGCCCATGTCGCCGGTAATCCCGGGGAAAATTTCTATGGCGTGGAGGAACTCGGCGGCGAGCGTTATTTCACGGCCGTCTACCCCGACCATGCTGTCGTCGAGGCCTGCGTTGCCTGCCACAACAACCACCGGGACTCCCCCCGTACCGACCTCGAGGTCGGCGACGTGATGGGCGGTGTCGTCATACGAATCCGGATGGACTGACACCAGTTGCCGGACAGGCCTGTTCCTGTCGCGGGCCTTTCCGGCGGCGGGTCCGGCGAAAGAAACCATGCCATGCGATGTCCTGCAATATGGCCTTGGGTATCGAAGATTTGCTCTTTACTTGCGCATGTCGTGATCGCGGGCGGCGCACGCAGGCGTTCGCATCCTTGCGCTGCCCGGCTTTGAATTACCCGAACTCAAGTAAGCAATCCGCAATCAAACTATTTCTAACCCCAGGCAGTCAAGGCGCGTGCTAGACTCGGCACACCTTGGTCAGCCAAGGTACTTCATTATGTGGAATTTCGAGCCCCCCGCCGGTGAAGACCGCGGGGGTATTTTTTTCGGCGTTCCTTTTCCCGGTCGATCTGCCGCTCTGGTAGAATCTGGTAGAATCGCGCCCGCTCCGGATCGACTGCCGGGGCGATTTTTTTCTGATCGAAATTACCGCCCCGCAGGCAACCTCGCTTCGTGGGGCTTTTTTCTTCCCGCAGCACACCGTTCGGTTTTTCCGGCCACGGCAGGAACTGCCGGGGTTCTGCTGGAATCGTCCAGCGTCCGGCCTGCCGTCAGCCCTTTCTCCGAGGGACCACAGGGGCGGCATCGCCGGGCGCACTGCGGCAGTGTGCAGGCCGTGCGCACAGAAAATCACCGGCCCGCCTGTTTTCCGTCATCTCCATCGGCCCTCGTGATAGACTCCGCCCGCCCCTCAGGGGGCGATTGCGATTTCACGATTTGGATATACCCGCCGGGCAATCCCCGGCGGTCTTTTTCAGCTTCCGGCGCGGCCCGGTTACACCCCTCCACTGCGTAGAGGGTCATCGCCGCCCGGCCTCTTCCCTTCCCACCCTCTGGCCATGATCCCGGCCATGATCATCATCCGCAAGCACGGGCCGGCCCAGGACCGTCCCTGACGGCACAGCCATCCCCGCCATCACGGCCACGGCGTCCATCACCTTCCCCGTCGTGCCCCGCGCCGACGAGAGGTCGGGGTCGGCCTGGAGCCGGTGGCGTGCGGGGGGCCGGGGAGAGGTTCTTCTCCGGTCATTCCGGTTTCCCCGCCTGCCATTCCGTCTTCCCATCATCCCGGCAGGAGATCACCATGCACGACACCATCAGGGCGCCCGGCCACGGCGCGCGGACATTCCTCGTCCACCTCCCCGGCGGCGGACTCGCCGACATCCGCTACGCGGTCACCCGTTTCCGTTCCCGGGCCGACGGCGACATCGTCCCCGTCCATCCCGAGGGATCGAACGGCAAGGGAAAACCCCGGCCCACGATCATGACCCTGGACAGGGTCCGGGAACTCTGCCCGGGCCGGGACGAGATCATCATCGCGACCGGGATCGAGCGGCGGGACTGCGGCATGCAGGCCTGGGGCATCCGCGCCAGCGGCATCGGCTACGACCGCCGGCTCAAGGGCTGAGCGGGTACCGTGGCATATTCCGACCCAGAAGTTGGCAAGCGGCGGAATCGGGAACGGTTCCGGCAACGCATGGCGGAGAGGAAAGCCGCCGGATTGTGTTTGATGTGCGGCGTCGTCCCCCCGGTGCCCGGCCGCACGAACTGCGAACCCTGCGCCGACAAGAGGCGCGCACGCGAAAAGGAACGGAGCGCCAGGCTGAAGGCCGAGGGGAAACCCCGGAGATGCCCTGACAAGGCCCGTGAGGCCGGACGGCGGCACTACCGCAAGAAGGTGGAAACCCGGGTCGCACGGAACCTCTGTCCCCGTTGCGGCCAGGCCCCGCCCGCTCCCGGCCGGAGGCTCTGCGACGGCTGCAACGAGAAGATCCGGGAACGCGCCCGGGTCCGGTACCACGAGGGCAAGCAGGCGGGCCTGAAATATGGCGGAAGGCCAGCCGAGTCACGCCGCCGGTCCGCCAGGGTCCGCAGCGAGCGCAAGCGGCTCGCCTGGATCGAAGCCGGCAAGTGCAGCAGATGCGGCAAGGCCGAACCTGCCGAAGGCGCGTCCACGTGCACCCCGTGCAGGACCAGGAGGCAGGAGCGCGACAAGGCGAAGTACGCCCAAAGACGGGCAGCGGGATCCTGCGTCAGATGCGGTTCCGCCTCGACCTTCGACGGCGCCGCGCTCTGCTTTTCCTGTTCCGCACTGGAGGCGGACAGCGGGCGGCAGGAGCGGAAAAACGCCGCTTCCAGACGGCGCTACATGGAAAGGCGCCGGGCCGGGATTTGTACAGACTGCGGAGCCCCCAGCAATGGAGCATCGCGCTGTGTTCCCTGCGCACACAGAAGTTACACCCGCTCCGCACACTTCCGCGGGATGCCCGCCTGGGAACCGGAATACACCGTGGTGGACCTGGACACCGGGGAAGAGCACGGGCCCTTCGACAGCCGGGCCGACGCGGACGCCGGCGCCGCGTTTCTCAAGCTCCGGCAGGGGCGTTTCGAGGTCGTCGCCGAGAACCACCCGCTGGCGGGGTCGGTCGGGTGGTCGTGATGGCCGTGTCCATCGGCTCCGCGGCCGGCCGGGGGACCGCCGGCGGTACGTACCGCCGGCCCGTATCCAGCACGGCCATGTCCGTGACAGCCGGGCCGCCGCCCCCTGTTTCACGGACGGCCGGCTGCCGGCCCGCCCGCGTCTGCACCGGTGGAGTCGGCCGCGGCGGCGGATGACCATCAACGGTCCGGCAAAACCCGGAAGAAGCACGCGCCCCCTATCGGGCGATGCCGGTCGGCATGTCACCCGGTAAGGAGACGGGGGGCGCGTGCCCGGCCAGTATACACCGCCGCTGACACGGAAGACGGTCAAGCCGTCCCGGGCGGCAGCCGGGCGGGGGTCATGGAACCGGCGGGGACCACGGCTCGCCGGACGCGATGCGCCGGGGACGGAGCCGGCGCCGGCCTGCGCCGACACGGAAACCCACCCTCATCCGTCGGCAGCGGCCCCTGACGGCCCCGCAGCGGCTTTTTCCGGCCCGGCCCGCAGCCTGGCTCCCCACGCCCCTGTCCGCCCTTCCAGGCCCCGTTCCGGAGTCGGAGGGCAGAGACGGAAAGAGTGAACCCGGGTAGGCGGGAGGGAGCCCGGCTCCGATCGCCTCCCCGGGGTTCATCGAACTTTCCATCCAACCCGAAACGGGAGAACCATCATGCAGATCCGCGACATCGGGGGCAATTCCGAAATGCCCGCAACATCCGAAATCCCCACCAGCCCCGACCAGCTGCTCGGCGAGATCGGCCTGGACAGCCAGGTTGTCCGGGAGATCCTCGACGACGTTTCCTCTGAGCCGGCCCTCGACCTTCGTCCCGAAGGTTGACGGAGGGAAAGGAGGTCTGGAGAAGGTGAACCGAAGGGGGCCGGGAGAAAGAAGAACCCGGACCCCCGGGGGTTCGTTCCATCGTTATTTCGTTTTCAACCATCGTTACCTTCAGGAGGTACATATGACTTTCGGACTCAACAAGGCCTCATTGATCGGCCGCATCGGACAGGACGTCACCGTCAACCACCTCGCGTCCGGCGGACGCGTCGCCAACCTCAGCATCGCCACCGACGAGTCCTACATCAGCCGGGACGGGGAGCGGGTGGACCGCACCGAGTGGCACCGCCTGGTCACCTTCCAGGACGGCCTGATCACCATGCTGGAGAAGCACGCGAAGAAGGGCCGCCTGGTCTACGTCGACGGCAAGCTCCAGACCCGCCGCTGGCGCAAGGACGGCGAGGACGCCGACCGGTTCTCCACGGAGATCATGCTCGTGCCCGGTTCCAGGATTCAGTTCCTGGACAGGCCCGGCGCCAAGGCGCAGCCCGCCGAGGCCCCGGCCGCGGCACAGAATGCCGCACCGGCGGACGCGGACGAGATCGAAGAGATCTTGCCTTTCTAGCGATCCGCGTCGCCGTCTCCTCCGCTTCAGCCGCAGTCCCCAGGGGCTGCGGCTTTTTTCTTGCAGCATCGGGTAGGAGGCGGAATTGCTTCCGCCGTCCTCCCACACCACCGTACGTACGGTTCCGTATACGGCGGTTCATGACAAGCGCTGCAGCCGAAACACTGTGTCAGACAGTGATACCAGCCCGTGTTGATCAAAGAAGAC
>JAJDTE010000182.1:0-5095 GCA_022827325.1 Gammaproteobacteria bacterium
CGAAGGATATTGTGCCTGATAAATACATTTATCGCGCACAACAGGGGCCAGGTCCCGACTCAACCCTTTCAACAACTTTGTGAGAAACATCGAAATGAAATCAATAGATAAATTCGTGCTGGTCCTTGTGGCTTCACTGGCACTGCTCCTCGCCGGTTGCGGAGGGGGAAGTTCGACTGCACCAGTGGATCCCGGCCCGACCGATGAAGAATTGGCAGCGGAGCGGGCGGAAATGCAGACTATGGCAATCATGACCGCCTCCGGGGCAGTCAACACTGCGCTGGCTGCCCTTTCTGGATCCGAGCCCACACAAGCCCAGATTGATGATGTCAACGCTGCTATCAGCGGCCTTCAGGCAGCCTTGACCGCCGCCGCGGATGTTGATGACGCGGCAAAGGCCGGCTATCACGCCCAGGTCATGACCGCTCAGGGCGCCGTGTCACGCGCCGCAGCTGTCTTGATGGCGGCGAATGACGCAGCTGCTGAGGAAGCCGCAGCAGCAATGGCCGCCACAGCCGCGAAACTGTATGCCGGCATCGGTGCGACTCCGTTGGCCGGGCACACGGTAGCGGTCGACGACGCCACCGGGGTTTGGAGCGTAGACCCCGCTGCCGTGGGTGCGGTTGACCTGGCCAACCAAGCCTTGACGGCGGACGAAGATACGATGGTCGCCGCCAACCATGGCTGGGAGGGCTCACGGCACACGGCCTCCGGGGACGGCGTCACCGGCACTTACGAGGCGGTCATCTACTCGCACCCCGACGATCCGACAGTGACTGAGGGGCAGGCGTTCAACGCGGCGTACACCTTGACCGATGGTGAAACAGCAGACGTTACTGGCCTCTCTGGCCATGCGACGAGTCGCGTTGCCAGCCCGAGCTTCGATCAGGATGCTGGGCTGAAGGCGTTCAAGCCAGGCACAAATGACATAAGAATCATGGTTGGCGGCAGCTACCAGGGTGTGCCCGGCACGTACTATTGCACACCTAGCGACCGCGCCGTCGGTTGCACGGCTGACGTTGCCGACATGGGTTTCACCCTCGCCGGCGGAACGTGGACGTTCAAGCCGACCAACCCTGACATGAAGCTCATGGATACGAGCGCGGACGACACGACGTATGCCTCCTACGGCTGGTGGCTCCACAAGTCCGATGACGGTGACACCTACACGGCGAGCGCGTTCGCGAACTACAGGGGCACCGCTCCGACCGTCGAAATTTCCACCCTGCGCGGTTCGGCCACCTACACGGGCGGCGCTGCCGGCAAGTACGCACTCAGAAGTTCTACCGGTGGAACGAATGACGCCGGACACTTCACCGCGGACGTGACGCTTGAAGCCACCTTTGCCGAGACTCACTCGATCTCCGGCACCGTCGATAACTTCACCGGCGGCGACGGCGAGTCGCGTGACTGGTCGGTCGCGTTAAGCAAGTCCGTCGTCGTCGACGGCGGGGCCATTGCTGGCGCTCTTGCCGCCGACGGCACTCCCGACAGCACCAACACCGGCGCTCAGATGACGACGTGGACCATCGGCGGCGTTGCCGGCGACGCGGCAGGTGAGTGGTCCGGGAATCTCCATGAGGAGGGCGACGATGGTGTTCCGGCTATCGGAATCGGCACGTTCCACTCCACGTTCGCTCAGGACGGCAGAATGGTTGGCGCGTTCGGAGTCAACGTGGACGACTGATCTTCAACGAGGGTGGCGGCCCTTTACATGACTCTTTCGGGCCGTCATTCATTTCACACCCCGGGCGTGTCTTCGGATACGTCCGGGTTTTTTATTTTTGAGTCTGCCTGAGCAGGTACCAGGAACGCCGGGAAAATCGACGGGTACAAGGATGTTCAGGAAGTGATCCCGGCACCTCTACCGGATAGATGGCTCCTACAACAGAGGAACTATAACCAGGATGTGGTCCCTGTTAGAAGTTCGGGACTAAAAGAATAATGGCCGGAATCCGGCGACACCTTTCGCAATGAATAAAGGAATATTTATCGGATCATTATCGATAACTGGGATTCTCAAGGGCAAGACCCCATGGCAAATCTTCCGTCGCCTGATTTCAGAACTGACTACCCTGCTCAGGCAAGTCGGTAACGAAACCCGTCGGGCCCGCAAGGGCGCCGTCTCTCGTGACGGGATCGTCAAAGCTGAAAGACCCGTAGTCCCGATTTTTCTGAGCGTATTCCCATGCGGGCCCATTGGTGCCCCAAGACGGGTCGTTCGGCGCGCAGGTGATCTGAGCGAGCGTTGTCTTGTCGGGATGACGAGGACCGTGAATCAGTTCGACCGGCGAATCTTCGAGCGCTTCGACAAGCCGACGCTTGACGGACCGGGGATAGAAGACCGGATTCGGTTTCGGCCAAATGTAAGCTCAGAGTGCGGCTGATTGAAAGATTATGTATCGGCCATTTGAAAGCTAATCCATCGGTTGCAGTTGAGCGAGCGCACTTTCGGCGGCGGTAGCTTCGTAGCAGTAGAACTCGTTGGTCCAATTCGAGAGTTTGGGGTTCGCAGCAATACAGTCCTCGACGGTATTACAGAGTGTGGGACTCCCCCTGGCCTCGGTGCGGTCTACGGCCGGATCGACGGATGGCAGAATGCGAGGCGGGAAATGTCTTCCCGGCAGTGCAGTTCGATAACCGGAACCGCCCGTTTCCGGGTCTGGATCGAGTGGTTGGACAGTTTGGAGGCGGTCATGCGGCGTGGATGTGGCTGACGACGCCGCAGCCGTCGCTTGGTGGCGCGATGTCACTCATCCTGCTGGCTCGGGGCAAGATCAATCGTGTAACGGATGCCGTCCGGGGAGATCTGCAGGGCGAATTTGCGTGAGCAGCGGCTACAACCTGGAGGGGTGCGTTCTAGGCTCCGCACGGTTCTCTTGGAGCGCGTCTTCCGCGTGATCCACCGAAACCATGGTCCACAAGCGCTGTCAGGTACATCCGGGCTGAAATATTTTAACCAGGGTACCCTCAGGCTGATAGGGTGACAATCATCAACGCCTTCCTGAAAGAAAGGCGTCGAATCGTCTCGACCGTCTGACCGGCTCGAAGACGGAGCGGCAATCTGCCAGTTCCCGACGTTGAGTAGGAAGTACGCGAACTCCCGGAATCGAGGTGAAACATTGCCGGAGTCTGCATGGGGGCAGTGCTATTCACCCATATCCTCCAGCCTTGGATGTACGCAGATTCGAAGTAACGAGCCCTTCGGCAAACGTGACGGCACAACTCAGTCCATCTATGACCGGGAGGCCGAACTCGCTGGACAGCTGTGCCATCAGGTCAGCCATTCCAGCGCAACCGAGTACGATCGCGTCCGATTGGTCCTCCCGGATCGCAACTTCAATGGTGCGTCGAATGGCGTCCATGGTTCCTGGAGTCATTTTTTCCAGTTCCAGCACCGGAATGTCGGTTGCCCGGATTCCGGCACAGCGAACGGTCAGCCCGTACCTGAGAAGGTTGGATTCCAGCACCGGTACGGAGCGGGAAAGGGTTGTGATGATGGTGTACCTGGTGCCGAGCAAGCTGGCGGCGTAGCAGGCGGATTGGCCGATGCCCACCACGGGCGCATCCACCATGCATCTCACCGCATCGAGCCCGGTATCGTCGAAGCAGGCAATGACAATGCCGTCCACATGCCTGTGCCGTTCAACCTGCTCCAGGAGTCCGGCAAGACAGACGGCGCCGTCGTAGAATCCCTGGATGCTCGGTGGTCCTGACGAAGAGCCGACCGCGACAATTTTCGTTTGCGGCCCTGCGACACGCTGTGCGGCAATAGCGATTTTATCGGTCATCGAAGCCGTGCTGTTGGGATTTACGACGAGCAGTTCCATGTTTTCCTATGCCGCACCGCCAAGGTAGGCATCCTTAATGCGCGTGTCATTCAACAATTCCCGGGAATCTCCCGAAACCACCACGTTGCCGGTGGTGAGAGCGTAGGCCCGGTGGGATATGCTGAGCGCCATGCGAGAATTCTGTTCGACCAGCAGCACCGAAACACCGTCCTCGCGATTGATCCGGATGATCGAGCGAGCGATGTCCTGAACCAGTTTCGGTGCGATTCCGAGCGATGGTTCGTCAAGCAGCAGAAGCTGCGGCCGGGCCATCAGGGCCCGGCCAATCACGAGCATCTGCTGTTCGCCGCCGGACAGCGTCCCGGCAACCTGCCGGTACCGCTCCTTCAGGCGGGGGAACCGCTCAAGGACGCTTTCGAGAGTCTGCCTGATTTCCGTCTTGTCCCTGCGGGTGAACGCACCCATCAACAGGTTGTCCTTGACGGACATGTAGGGAAACACCCTGCGGCCTTCCGGAACGATGGCAATTCCCATCTCCACGATGCGGGCGGTGTTGAGACCGTCGATCCGTTCGCCCCTGAAACTGATCGAGCCGCTGTCAATCCTGGAAAGTCCGGTGATCGCACGGAGAATCGAAGACTTCCCGGCGCCGTTGGCGCCGATGAGGGCAATCGTCTCTCCCTCTTCCAGTTCCAGCGTCACGCCCCGCAGCGCGTAGACCCGGTCATAGTAGAGTTCGACATCCTGGAAATGCAGTATCCGTGACGCCATCGCCCTACACTCCAATCTCGTCATCGGCGCTGCCAAGATAGGCTTCGATGACCTTTTCGTCGTTTTGTATTTCGGCAGGTGTGCCCTCGGCGATCTTTTCGCCGAAATTCAGCACCACGATCCGGTCGGAGATCGACATGACAGCCGCCATGTCGTGCTCGACCAGCAGGACGGTCACGCCCCGGTCCCGGACGGACCCGACGAGCGAGACCATGTTCATCGTCTCGTCGTGATTCATTCCCGCAAAGGGTTCGTCAAGCAACAGAACGGTCGGATCCGTGGAAAGGCCGATCGCGATACCGAGTGCCCGCAGGTGACCCTGCGGAAGATTGCCCGCGCGTTCATGGGCGATCTCCGACATCCCGAGAAAGGAAAGAACCTCGTCCGCCCTCCGGCCGAACTCTTCTTCGTCGGACCGCGCGGCGCGGGTCCCGAGGAAATATCCCGCCAGGGACGCCGACGACCGGAGATGCTGCGCCACGACGACACTCTCCCGGACGGACATGTTCTTGAAGATGTTGGTCTCCTGGAAG
>JAJDTE010000225.1:0-12695 GCA_022827325.1 Gammaproteobacteria bacterium
AAGGCCGATTCAACAGCCTGTCATATAATTTTCGGACAATATCCTGTTTAACTTTTTTCTTGGACATGCCAATGACACTCAGACTAGGTATCAACGGGTTCGGTCGGATGGGTCGGATGATTTTTCGCATCGCTATGGAAAGTGCGGATTTACGGGTTATCCGTGTAAATGATCCCGGAGGCGATGCCGCGACATTCGCCCACCTGCTCTCCTTCGATTCCGTGCACGGTCGATGGAACCGGGATGTCGTAACTTCCAGGGACGGCCTGTCGGTTGATGGCCGGGATGTCGAATTCTCCGGGAATACCGATCCACAGGATACGGACTGGTCCGATTGTGACCTGGTCATCGAAGCCTCCGGGATGTTCCGTTCCGTCGAAAAGCTGGCGCCGTACCGGCTCCAGGGAGTATCCCGCATCGTGGTGACCGCCCCGGTGGCCGACACCGGAGTGCTCAATATCGTCATGGGGGTGAATCACCACCTGTATTCACCCGAAGAGCATCCAATCGTGACGGCGGCTTCGTGCACCACCAACTGCCTGGCTCCGGTTGTCAAGGTAATCCATGAAAACCTGGTCATCCGCCATGGCAGCATGACGACCGTTCACGCCGTCACCAATACCCAGAGAATCCTGGACGCACCGCACAAGGACCTGCGCCGGGCCCGAGCCTGCGGGGAGAGCCTGATACCGACCACCACCGGCTCCGCCAGGGCGATCGGGGACATTTTTCCGGAACTGGCCGGTAAACTGAACGGACACGCCATCAGGGTTCCACTGGCCAACGTGTCGCTGACTGATTGCGTGTTTGAGGTGGAAAAACCGACCAGCGCGGACGAGGTCAACGGACTGCTTGAGGCCGCCTCCGAAGGATTCCTCAAGGGCATACTGGGATACGAGGAACGCCCCCTGGTATCCGTCGACTATCGAACAGATCCGAGATCCAGCATCGTGGACGCCCTTTCCACAATCGTCGTCAACGGAACCCAGATCAAGATTTTCGCCTGGTATGACAACGAATGGGGCTATGCGAACCGCGTGGTGGACCTTGTGCGCCTTGTCGGCCCCGCGCCGAATCCCGCGGACTGATCCATGGAGCTCGGCCTTGGCTGATCACCAGATCCGGCAGTACCTGATCGTCACCGGCAACTACTGGGCATTCACACTGACGGACGGCGCGCTGAGGATGCTGGTGGTGTTGTATTTCCACCAGCTGGGATACACGCCGCTGGAAATCGCCCTGCTCTTCCTCTTCTACGAGTTTTTCGGCATCGTCACCAACCTGCTGGGCGGATGGCTCGGTGCACGGCTCGGGCTCAACCGGACCATGAACGTCGGCCTGTTCCTGCAGGTGGCGGCACTTTCCGCCCTGTTGGTTCCGGCAGCATATCTGACGGTCCCATGGGTCATGGCTGCCCAGGCACTGTCCGGTATCGCCAAGGACCTCAACAAGATGAGCGCGAAAAGTTCGGTCAAGATGTTGGTGCCGGAGGGCGCAAAGGGAAGGCTCTACCGCTGGGTGACGATCCTGACCGGGTCGAAAAATGCCCTCAAGGGGACCGGATTCTTTCTTGGCGCGGTGCTGCTAACGGTTTTCGGGTTCCGGGGGGCCGTCGCCGTGATGGCGATGGCTCTTGTGCTGGTCCTGATCTCGAGTCTGATATTGCTGCAGCAGGGTCTTGGAAAATCCAGCAGAAAGCCGACGTTCCGGCAGATTTTCTCCAAGAGTCGCGCCATCAATTGCCTGTCGGCTGCCAGGCTGTTTCTCTTCGCCGCCCGGGATGTGTGGTTCGTGGTCGCCCTGCCCGTCTATCTTGCGACGGTGGCTGGCTGGGACCATTGGCGCATAGGCGGTTTTCTCGCACTCTGGATCATCGGTTACGGCGTGGTGCAGTCCCTGGCGCCGGCTTTGGTGCGCAAACGGGACGGTGCGCCACCGGACGGGCGTCTGGCGACTCTCTGGGCCGCGGTGTTGACGGTGATTCCCCTTGGAATCTATTCGGTCATGGTGCAGGGGATTTATCCGGTACCCGGGCTGGTGCTCGGCCTGCTGGCATTCGGCTTCCTGTTCGCCCTGAATTCTTCACTGCACAGCTACCTGATCGTGCACTATGCGGACCGTGACGGGGTGTCCCTGGATATCGGCTTCTACTACATGGCCAACGCCGCCGGGAGGCTGTTCGGCACCGTCCTTTCCGGATGGTTGTATCAGACAAGCGGGATAGAGGCCTGCCTGCTGGTTTCCATGGCCCTGATCGGGATTACGGCCGTGATATCGCTGGCGCTGCCGAGAGAATCCGGGGATACGGTCACGGACCGGGCCTGATCGTCGAATGCCGGCGGGTTTCGCCAGTCGGCCGGGCAAGGAATCAGGGAGTAGCCGGGCGACGGCCTGCCATGGCCATGGCCAGGGACAGGGATATGCCGAATAGCAGCATCAGAATACTCAGGCCGATCAGGATTTCCGCCATGGTGATTCTGAACAGGACGAACGGGGTGTACCCGCAGGGCTCGTGAATCCGGAACAGCCAGGGCATCCATTCCTCCAGCGCCAGCCAATCCGGCAATCCGGACTGCATCTGGCATTCCCCGATGATCCAGCCCCGTTCCGTGCCCAGCAACTGGTAGGACCGCTCCGTCATCCATGCCCAGATTCCCGTGGTGACGAACACCAGCATGCCGCCCATTCGTGGCAGGCGGCAAAACAACAGGCCGAGCACGCTGACCAGGACCAGGACAAACACCAGCATGCGAACGTGAATGCACAGTACGCAGGGGAGCTGATCCAGGACATACTGGTAGTAGAGTGCGACCCCTTCCAGTGACAGGCCAAGAACGAGCAGGCCAAGCCACATGAGCCTGGATTTTGGCAGATTGGAAATATTAGCCATGGTAACCGGTGGAGTTGATCTTTCTGCCCTTGCAGTCGCACTGTCAGACCGGTCTTTTCCCCCTGAGTTCCGGGTCCGGGATGGATTAAGGATTGGAACTATGATTCCTTGATGGACTTGACGATTACGTCGATTCCTTCATGGCGCACATCAAACCCGAATTTGATGAACACCAGGTGGCCGGCAATGTTCTTGGCATGGCCGCCGAAGCGTTCCAGTGCCCTGATGCCCAGCACGATATCCACAAAGTTGCCCACATTGCGCGAATCCTCCATGATAAAGGTGCTGAGATGCCGAAGTATGGACTGCAGCTGATCATCCAGCTTGAGTCCCATGTTCAGTACTTCCACTGCGCCATTGAGATCCAGGTCATCAAACACGGACATGCTCTTTTCAAGCATCCCGGAGACGTAATCCGCGAGCGTGTAAATATCCCGAAGGATCTCCTCATTGGGGGGCCGGCTGGCTCCCTCGTAAAAACGGATAGTCAGCCCGGCGATCTTCCGGGCCTCATCCCCTGCCCTTTCCAGTTCACTGACGATCTTCCCTACCGCGATCAGTTCCCTCAGGTCCTTGGCTACAGGGGCCCGTTTGGCAATGATGGTGGTGATCTGTTCATCTGCATCGATATCCAGCTGGTTCAGCTTGGTATCGTTGCTGATGACATCGTGGGCTTTTTCCGTATCTTCCGTGCGCAGGGTATCCACCGCATCACGCAATTGTTTGACCGCCAGCACCCCCATTCCCACAACAGTACTGTGCAGTTGCTTCATTTCGTCGTCGAAGCGGGTGAAAATGTGTCCTTCTCCTTGTATGGTCGTCATGGTTGGAAATTCCGGAATGTTGGTGATTGGTATCAGCCGAAACGGCCGGTAATGTAACCTTCTGTCAAACCATGGATGGGCTTGGTGAATATGTCATTCGTTGGTCCCACCTCTACCAGTTTTCCCAGGTGGAAATAGGCCGTACGCTGGGAAACCCTCGCGGCCTGCTGCATCGAATGGGTCACGATGGCGATCGAATACTGCTGCCTCAACTCATCGATCAGATCCTCGATCCTTGCGGTGGCAATGGGATCCAGTGCCGAACAGGGCTCGTCCATCAGGATGAGTTCCGGGCTGATCGCGATGGCCCTGGCGATGCACAGACGCTGTTGCTGCCCGCCGGACAGCCCGGTTCCGGGTTTGTCCAGCCGGTCATTGACCTCGTTCCAGAGGCCCGCCTTTTTCAGGCTTTGTTCCACGATATCGTCCAGTTCGGACTTGTTCCTGGCGAGTCCGTGCAGCCTGACCCCGTACGCAACATTATCATAAACGGATTTGGGGAACGGATTGGGCTTCTGGAAAACCATGCCAACCCGGGCGCGCAGGAGCACGACATCCATCGAGCGTGCATAGATGTCTTCACCCTCAAGAGCGATATCACCGGTTACTCGACAGATTTCAATGGTGTCATTCATCCGGTTGAGGCAGCGCAGAATTGTTGATTTTCCGCACCCGGACGGGCCGATCATGGCGATCACCTCGTTGCGTCCGATATCCACCGAAACGTTGAATATCGCCTGCTTGTCGGCGTAATACACATTGACGTTCCTGCAGGTCATGGCGGGATTCTCCACGGCAATGTCGCCCACGGTAACGAAATCCGGATTGTCAACGACCTCACTTTCCAGGAGATTGGACGAATCACTCTTTACCTGTTCGTTCATCGGTTCAGTGTGTATGTAAATGGAATTACCAGCGCCGCTCCAGCTTACGGCGCAGCAGGACGATGAAGCTGTTGAGAGCCACCAGGAACGCCAGCAGCACCAGGATTGCCGCCGAAGTTCGTTCCACGAATGCCCGTTCGGGACTGTCCGACCACAGATAGATCTGGACAGGCAGGACGGTTCCCGGGTCCATCGGTCCCCCGGGCACGTCAACGATAAACGCCACCATGCCGATGACCAGGAGCGGGGCGGTCTCCCCCAGCGCCTGGGCCAGGCCGATGATGGCTCCCGTCAGCATTCCGGGCATGGCGAGAGGGAGAACATGGTGCAGTACGGTCTGGATCGGCGAGGCACCAACGCCCAGGGCCGCTTCCCGGATGCTGGGCGGAACCGCGGCAAGTGCCGCACGGCTCGAGATGATGATCGTAGGGAGGGTCATCAGGGATAGTACCATGCCGCCCACCAGCGGCACCGACCGGGGCAAGCCGAACACGTTGAGAAAGATCGCCAGGCCCAGAAGGCCGAAAATGATGGACGGAACCGCTGCCAGATTGTTGATGTTGACCTCGATCAGGTCGGTAATCCGGTTCTTGGGTGCGAGTTCCTGCAGGTACACGGCTGCGGCCACACCAATGGGAACAGCCAGCAGCATGCAGACCATGATGGTGAAAAACGACCCCATGATGGCACCGAAAATACCCGCCTGCTCGGGCTCCCGCGAGTCTCCCCGGGTGAAAAACGGGACGTTGAAGCGTTTTTCCACCCTGCCCTGTTCGATGAATTGATCGATCCAGCCGATGGCATTGTCCTTCAGGCGCCGGTTGGCTTCAGGCTGGTTGCGGTCGATACGTCCCTTCATGAAGACATCCACTTCATCGTCGGCCAGCAGCCAGACAGGTCTGATGTCCCCTGCCATGGCGGGATTTTCAATCAGCATTTCACGAAGGTCGTATTGGGCCCCGTTGCTGATCAGCCCGTACAGCGCCCTTCGGTTCTTGCGACCGCTGACATCGGGGAACTCGGCCCGCAGACTTGACTTGATGATTCCGTCGTAGTTGGCGCCGGCAATGGATTCTTCGGTGATCTCACCCCCGAACTGTGCCGGGGTCAGGTCCACTTCCAGCTGGATATAGGTCTGCAACAGAACCTTGTAGCCGTTGAGAAAGGTCGTGATGAGAAGAAAACCCAGGAACAGGATGCCGATCAGTATGGAAATCCGGCCATACCACTGAAACCTGGACTCCCTGGCGTAGCGTCTTGCCAGGGTGGACTCGACAATCTGACGCTGCGTGCTCATTCGTATTGTTCCTTGAATCTACGCACCACGTGCAGAGCGACGATGTTCAGGACAAGGGTGATCACGAACAGGACGAGACCGAGGGCGAATGCCGCGAGCGTCTTCGGACTGTCAAACTCCTGGTCGCCGATCAGCAAAGTGACAATCTGGACGGTGACCGTGGTCACCGATTCAAACGGGTTGGCCGTCAGGTTGGCCGCCAGTCCCGCAGCCATGACCACGATCATCGTCTCCCCGATGGCGCGGGAAACCGCGAGCAGGATACTGCCCACGATGCCCGGCAATGCGGCGGGAAGGATCACTCGGCGGATGGTCTCCGACTGGGTGGCGCCGAGTCCGTAGGATCCGTCCCGCATGGACTGGGGGACCGCGTTGATCACGTCATCGGAAAGCGATGACACGAACGGCAGGATCATGATCCCCATGACCACGCCGGCAGCCAGAGCACTTTCGCTGGAAACGCCGAATCCGACGGTTTCCGCAGTGCGCCGGATGAGCGGTGCCACCGTCAGGGCGGCGAAAAAGCCGTAAACCACGGTGGGAATTCCGGCAAGAATCTCCAGCAGCGGCTTGGCAACCGTGCGGATGGTCGGACCGGCATATTCGGAAAGGTAGATCGCCGACATGAGTCCGAGCGGCACCGCAATGACCATGGCGATGGCAGTGATCAGGAAGGTGCCCGCAAACAGCGGCACCGCACCGAAAGCGCCCGAGGATCCCACCTGGTCATCCCGGATTGCGGTCTGCGGCGACCATTCCAGGCCGAAGAGAAACTCGGTAATCGGTACCGCCTGGAAGAACCGGATGGACTCGAACAGCACCGAAAGCACGATGCCGATGGTGGTGAAAATCGCAATGCAGGAGCAGAGAATCAGGAATGACCTGATCAGCCTTTCCACACGCCGTTGAAGCGCCCTGTTGTTGCGGGCGAAGTTCAGTGCCAGGATCAGGAACACCGGTCCCAGAATGAAGAACACGAACAGCAGGGTCAGGATATTCATTGCCGGGGCGGTCTCGCTAGGTCCGATTCAGTCACGGGAAATCCGGATGCGCATGGTACCTGTCGTTGAGGGGCAAAGAAAAGGGGCTGCCGAACCGGTTCGGTCAGCCCCTACTGCCTTCAGGGCCAGGAATGCAGCCCCGGGTGTTACATGGACAGCGAGGTCCGGTTCCTGACAGCGGACGAGAACTGCTGGCGCTCTTCGGCTGACATGGGAATCAGCCCCTTGTCGGTCAGGTAGCCCTCGTCGCCGAACGCAGCATCCCCAGTGAACGCATCCATGAATTCCTGGATTCCGGGAATCACCCCGATATGGGCCGTCTTGGCATAGAAATACAGGGGGCGTGAGACCGGATACGAACCATCCGCGATCAGTTCGAATTCCGGCACAACGCCGTCAATGGAAGCACCCTGGATCACATCGGCGTTCTGGTCCAGGAAGCTGAACCCGAATACGCCCAGGGCGTCGGGGTTTTCCCGCAGTTTCTGGATGATCAGGTTGTCGTTTTCGCCGGCCTCGATGTACGCGCCGTCCTCACGGACCGTGTGGCATGCGGCCTTGTAGGCACTCTTGTCGGACTTCTTCATGGCCTTGATCCAGTCGAAGGTCTTGCAGCCGCCTTCAAGTGCCAGTTCGGCGAACGCGTCACGGGTGCCGGAGGTGGGCGGGGGACCCAGAACCTCGATCCTGATGGCGGGCAGCTCGGCGTTGACATCCGCCCAGGTCATGTAGGGGTTGGACACCAGGCTCTCGCTGCCGTCCGGATTCGGTACATCCTTGGCCAGAGCCAGGAAGATGTCGCGGCGGGTGAGGTCCAGGCGCTGGGCTTCCTTGGAACTTCCCATCACGATACCGTCATAGCCGACTTTCACCTCGACAATGTCCTTGACGCCATTTTCCTGGCACCGGTCGAATTCGGACTTCTTGATACGGCGGGAAGAGTTGGTGATGTCCGGGTGCTCCTCGCCAACACCGGCGCAGAACAGCTTCATCCCGCCACCGGAACCGGTGGATTCGATGATCGGGGTCTTGAATCCGCTGGTCTTGCCGAAGTTTTCGGCAACGACCGTCGCAAACGGATATACGGTTGACGAGCCGACAATCATGATGTGGTCCCTCGCATGGGCAAAGGTGGCGGTAGTGATCAGGCCGAGGGCCACCAGGGAAATGGCGCTTTTTCGCATCAGAATGCTCTCCTTTGGAAAGATTAAGAAAAAATCGGATAGGAAAGCAGAGTGTAAAAAGCCATTGTTACAGGCAGGTTACAGGGAACTCGCACCGGCTCGCCAGCTCAGTTGAGGAGCAGTTTCACCTGTTCATGATCCGCACGGATCGAATCCCTGGGGAACAGGACCGTGAACAGGCTGCCCTCACCCACTTTACTCCTGATGAGCAGTTTGGCGTTGTGCCGGTTGACGATGTGGTTGACGATGGCCAGGCCAAGCCCGGTGCCGCCGGCAGCCCGGGACCTGGCGGAGTCGGTTCGATAGAACCGCTCCGTCAGGCGAGGTATGTTCTCCTCCTCGATTCCGATTCCGGTGTCCTCGACACTGAGTGATCCGCCAAGCAGATCCACTTTCCATTTGATGGTGATGCTTCCGCCTTCGGGTGTATAGCGGACCGCATTGGTGATGAGATTGGTAACCATGCTCTGTATCTCATTGGAATTGCAGTACAAAGAATAATTCTCATCGATTTCGCAAAGCATGTGCTGATGTTTCTGGGAAGTCAGCGTTTCGGCGTCCTGGCGGGCACTGTGCATGACCGGCGCCATGGGTGTGTACTGCTGTTCCAGTTCCTCGTCCGCTTCATCCAGCCGGGAGAGCAGCATCATGTCGTCGATGATCTGCTTGATCCGGGTAGTCTGTTCGAACATCTGGCGCACTGCAGGTTTCCACTGCGGGCCGATGCTGTTGTCTGGTTCGTCCTGCATCATTTCCAGGTACCCGTAGAGGATGCTCAACGGAGTGCGCAGTTCATGGGATGCGTTGGCCACGAAATCCCGCCTGATCTGTTCAAGCTGGCGGAACCTGGTGATATCCCTTCCCTGTAGCAGGTACTGGCCGCTTCGATAGGGTGCCACGCGAATCCCCAGCCGGACGGTGCCGTCAGCCGGCGCGTCACACTCGAAGGAATCGGCGAAATCCTGCCGTGAGAGGTACTGGTCAAATCCGGGAATACTCATGACCTGCCGGATCGGCCGGCCCATGTCACGATCCAGGTCGACACCGAACCACTGGCATGCCGTGTCGTTCGCCCACCTGAGCTGCCATTGTCCTCCGGTCAGCAAGACCGCATCCGGAGAAGCCGACATGCTGCTCTGCAGGTCAGTAACATCCGCATCACCGGATTCCTCGGGAACGGATGCCCCGTTCTGTCCATCAGCCGGTCCGTCGGATTTTCCCGGCGGATTCTCCCGGTAAACCAGCCGGTAGAACAGGTAGATCAGGCCGGACACAGCGGTGCCGGCCATCAGCCCGACCCAGAGAACCACGCCCGGACTGTCCATGCTCATCGGCGGCTCAATTCGCCGCAGCCCGATATCCTACGCCCCGAACGGTCTTGATCAGGCTGGAGTGATCGTGCTTCTCCAGGATGGTACGCAACCTGCGGATATAGACATCCACCGTACGTTCGTCGATGTAGCTGTCCTTGCCCCAGATCCGGTCCAGCAGGTGCGACCGGTTATACACCCGGCCGGGCTTCCGCAGGAAGAGATACAGCAGCAGGAATTCCTTGGTGCCGATTTCCACCAGTCTCCCGCCGATCTCCAGTGTGAAACAGTCCGGATCGATGCGGATGTTGCCGAAGGTAACCGCATTACCGGATTTCTGCGGCTTGGTCCTGCGGATCGCCGCCCGGATCCTGGCCATCAGTTCGTTGTTGGAGAACGGCTTGGTGACGTAGTCATCGGCCCCGTGGTCCAGACCCCTGACCTTGTCCTCTTCCTCGCCCCGGGCGGTCACCATGATGATCGGGATGTCGGCGGTGAGCGGGTGGGACTTCAGCTTCCGCGCATACTCAATGCCGTTGGCACCGGGCAGCATCCAGTCGAGGAGAACCAGGTCGGGTATCCGGCTGGAGATGCAGAGGTCCGCGGTTTGCGCATCTTCAGCCTGCATTGCCCTGAATCCGTTACGGTCCAGAACGAAGCGCAGCATTTCATTGAGTGCGCCGTCGTCTTCGACGATCAGGATGGTGTCTTTATCCATGGCCGAGATTGAAACCGGGCATTGTTACACAAATATTACAGCGTAGTATAAAGTCCGTCCGGTCACGTCGCGCGGCAGTTCCGGTCATTCCCGTGAATGACCGGAAACTGTCCGGAAGGAATCCTGTTCAGTACACATGTCCACACCGTTGCATCTATACAGTCTGAAAGAGGGAGATCCCGCCAATCCCCCACTGGTCATGCTGCACGGCCTGTTCGGGTCCGGCACCAACTGGAGAAGCATCGCACGGGCATTTTCCGGGGACTTTCACGTCACATGCCTCGATTTGCGCAATCACGGCAATTCCGCATGGACGGAGTCGATGGATTATGTGTCCATGGCCGAGGATGTCGCCGAAACGCTGGACCGGGAAGGGATCCGCCTCCCCGTCGTGCTGGGCCACAGCATGGGGGGGAAGACGGCCATGGCCCTGGCGCAGTTGGGCCTGATGCCGCTTGAGTCCCTGGTCATCGCGGATATCGCCCCGGTACCCTACTCCCATGATCACGACGAATTCATCGCCGCGATGGAGTCCGTGGATCTTGCCTCCGTGACCCGCCGGGTGGACGCCGAGCAACAGCTCTCCCGGGACATAGCCGACCCGGGAATCCGCCAGTTCCTGCTGCAGAATCTTGTCCGCAGCGACGGTCGTTATCTCTGGCGCATCAACCTGCCCGCGATCCGGCGCAGCATGCCCGCCCTGCTGGGCTGGAGTCTTGCGGCAAAAACGGCTACGCGGACCCTGTTCGTCTACGGCGAGAACTCACGCTACATGACCGGTTCCGGGCGCGCCGCAATCGACCGTAGCTATACCCGCGCCGAGACGACCCCGATTCCCGATGCCGGGCATTGGCTGCATGTCGAGCAACCCGAACGTTTCATCGCGGCGGTGACCGCTTTTCTCCGTTCATCTCCACCCGCAGGCAACGAGATATCCTGACCTGACGGTTCACACCGGCCACGAATACGCATGCCCGGGAACTGCCGGTTCCCGTCCCGGCGATTGTCGGCGCCCGCCGGATGCGGCGAACCGTGTAGTGCCGTGGATCCAGCCGGTACCGGGGGGAACTGTCAACCGCCCCGGTTCGCAACCAGATCATCCACCACGGACGGATCAGCAAGGGTGCTGGTGTCTCCGAGGGAGTCCAGCTCGTTTTCGGCGATCTTCCGCAGGATCCGGCGCATGATCTTGCCGGACCGGGTCTTGGGCAGTCCCGGTGCCCACTGGATGACATCCGGCTTTGCGATCGGGCCGATTTCCTTTCGTACCAGGTTAACGAGTTCCGCCCTGAGGTCGTCACTGGGGTCCTCGCCGACCATCAGCGTCACATAGGCGTATATGCCCTGCCCCTTGATCTCGTGGGGATAACCCACCACTGCGGCCTCGGAAACCTTCTCGTGCAGCACCAGGGCGCTCTCCACTTCGGCCGTGCCCATGCGGTGTCCGGATACGTTGATGACATCATCCACGCGCCCCGTGATCCAGTAGTACCCGTCCTCGTCCCTGCGGGCACCGTCACCGGTGGTGTAGTAACCCTTGTAGGTGGAGAAATAGGTATCGTAGAAACGTTGGTGATCGCCGTAGACCGTCCGCATCTGACCCGGCCAGGACTGCTTGATCACCAGGTTTCCGGCAACGGCGCCTTCCAGCTCCTTGGCATCCGCATCCAGAAGCGCCGGCTGGATCCCGAAGAACGGCCGGGTGGCGGAGCCGGGCTTGAGATCGATGGCGCCGGCCAGCGGCGTGATGCAGATGCCGCCGGTTTCGGTCTGCCACCAGGTGTCGACGATGGGGCAGCGGCCGTCTCCGACCACGTGGTAGTACCATTCCCAGGCCTCGGGATTGATGGGCTCCCCGACCGAGCCGAGCAGCCGCAGGCTCTTGCGGCTGTGTCTCGTGACCGGTTCGTCGCCTTGCCCCATGAGGGCGCGTATCGCCGTGGGGGCGGTATAGAAGATGTTGACGTCGTGCTTGTCCACCACCTGCCAGAAGCGCCCCGCATCCGGGTAAGTGGGCACGCCCTCGAACATCAGGGTGATGGCGCCGTTGGCGAGCGGACCGTAGACGATGTAGGAATGGCCGGTGACCCAGCCCACGTCCGCCGTACACCAGTAGACGTCCCCGTCGTGGTAGTCGAAGACGTATTTGTGGGTGATGGCGGTATAGAGCTGGTATCCCCCCGAGGTGTGGAGAACCCCCTTGGGCTTGCCCGTTGAACCGGAGGTGTAGAGGATGAACAGGGGGTCCTCGGCATCCATTTCCTCCGGCGGACAGTCCGGGGAAGCCGATGTCATGGCCTCGTCGTACCAGACATCCCGGTCGGCGCTTCCGGGGACCGGGTTGCCTGTCCGTCTAACGGTGACCACGGTGTGCACGTCCGGGCAGCTCTCGAGCGCCTTTTCCACGTTGGCCTTCAGGGGAACGTTCCTGCCGCCCCGGGGCCCCTCGTCCGCGGTGATCACCACCCGGCAGTCGGAGTCGAGGATGCGGTCGCGCAGCGCATCCGGCGAGAAGCCGCCGAACACCACGGAGTGCACCGCGCCGATCCGCGCGCAGGCGAGCATCGCCACCATCGCCTCCGGCACC
>JAJDTE010000236.1:0-21383 GCA_022827325.1 Gammaproteobacteria bacterium
ACCGATCTCACCAGACATTTGGTGACCCGCAGGGATACGGTTGCATGGAATATGCCTATTACCTGATGGCCAAGGCAGTCGATATTGATATCTCGCATTGCGAGTTACTGCCGGAAGGCGAAAGAGCACATTTTCTGACCAAACGATTTGATCGGGATGGGAACAAGAAGATTCACTACCAATCGCTTTGCGCGATGGACCATGCGGATTACAGGAAGCCTGGACACTATAGTTATGAACAGTTGTTCGGAGTATTGCGCTCCTTGCGCTTTGACCGCAGGTCAGCGCTGGAACTGTACAGACGGATGGTATTCAACATTGTGGCGCGTAATCAGGATGATCACGCCAAGAACTTTGGTTTCATTTTGAACGAAAATGGAAATTGGGAGCTGGCACCGGCATTTGACCTGGTTTACAGCCACAGGCCGGATTCCAAGTGGGCAAACAGCCATCAGCTGACACTGAACGGCAAGCGCGATGAATTTACGAAGGCGGATCTGCTGCAACCTGCGGAACGATTCAAGCGTGAGGCAAAACAGATCATTCAGCAGATCACAGACACGGTAGCCGACTGGCCACACTATGCTAAGCAGGCCGGGGTACCCAGGGAACTGACGAAAAAAATCATGGCTCATCATCGCCTGAACCTGAAATAAGTCTTGCAATTGGCTTGCCGAAACCTGCCAGTGCCAGATCTCACCAGACACCATGAGGACAAGTTATTGGTCGGGCGAGCTTGCTGCGTGTTGATACCAGCAGGTGCCAGTCAGCGCCGGATCTGGCCTACTCCCACTCGATGGTAGCCGGCGGCTTTCCGGAAATATCGTAAGTCACCCGGCTGATGCCCCGTACCTCGTTGATGATCCGTCCGGATATGGTGGCCAGCACATCGTAGGGAAGCCTGGCCCAGTTGGCGGTCATGAAGTCCACGGTCTCCACCGCCCGCAGCGCGATGACGAATTCGTACGCGCGGTTATCCCCCACCACTCCCACGGACCTGACCGGCAGAAACACGGCAAAAGCCTGGCTGACCCGATCATAGAGTCCGTTTCTTTCCAGTTCCTCCAGGAAGATGGCATCGGCCTTGCGCAAGAGGTCGGCATACTCCTTCTTCACCTCACCGAGAATACGCACGCCCAGCCCGGGACCGGGAAACGGATGCCGTTGAACCATCCGCTCCGGCAGGCCAAGATCGATGCCGATGCGTCTCACCTCGTCCTTGAACAGCTCCCTGAGCGGCTCAAGCAGCCGCAGATTCATGGCAGCCGGAAGACCGCCCACGTTGTGGTGCGACTTGATGACCTTGGCCTTTCCGTGTTTGCTGCCCGCGGACTCGATCACGTCAGGGTAGATGGTGCCCTGGGCAAGCCAGCGGGCATCGCTGAACCGGGCAGCCTCCCGCTCGAATATCTCCACGAACAGGTTGCCGATCGCCTTGCGTTTGGCTTCCGGATCCCGCACGCCGGATAGCCTGGCGAGAAACTCGGCTTCCGCATCCACCCGCTCGACATGAACACCCAGGTGCTCCTCGAAGGTCTGCATGACCTGGTCCCCTTCGTGCATGCGCAAAAGCCCGGTGTCAACGAAGATGCAGGTCAGCTGGTCGCCGATGGCCTCGTGCAGCAGCGCGGCCACCACGGAGGAATCCACACCGCCGGAAAGACCGAGAATGACCTCGTCGTCCCCAACCACGCCGCGCACATCGGCAACGATGGACTGGATGATGTTCGCCGGCACCCAGTCGGCAGCGCAGGCACAGATGTCATGCACGAAACGGGACAGGATATCCCTTCCCTCCGCGGTATGGGTCACTTCCGGATGAAACTGCACGCCGTAGAACCGGCGGCGGTCGTCGGCAATGGCCGCGTAGGGAGATCCCGGACTGGTGGCCACCACCTCGAATCCCTTGGGCAGGGCGGTCACACGGTCTCCGTGACTCATCCAGACATCGAGGGTGCGGCCGGCCGCTCCCAGCAGCCTGCAACTGCGCACGGTCTCCATGTCCGCATGGCCGTATTCCCGGTGATCGGCATTTTCCACGCTGCCGCCGAGTTGGGCCACCAGGGTCTGCATGCCGTAGCAGATTCCGAGTATGGGCAGCCCGCTCGTGAACAACGGTTCCGGGGCCGCCGGCGTACCCTCCTCGTAGGCCGACGCCGGTCCGCCGGAAAGGATCACCCCCTTCGGCCCGAATTCCTCAATCGCCGCTTGGTCCACATCCCATGGGTAGATTTCACAATACACCCCGAGTTCTCGCACGACCCGCCCGATGAGCTGGGTATACTGGGCACCGAAATCCAGGATCAGAATTCGGTCATGGTGCGGGTCCTGGATACTGCGCATGCTCAAGGAAGGGATATGCAGATGATGCTTGTGCGCCCCACGGGCGCGGGGGAATCGGGAAAACCGGTTACCGGTGGTAGTTCGGCGCCTCCTTGACGATGGAGACGTCATGCACATGGCTCTCGGTAATGCCCGCATTGGTGATGCGGACGAACCGGGCATTGCCACGCATGCTCTCGATGCTGTCGTGACCGGTATAGCCCATGCTGGCGCGCAGTCCGCCCATGAGCTGGTGAATGATGTGAATCATGGGTCCCTTGTAGGGCACCCTTCCCTCTATGCCCTCCGGCACCAGCTTGTCGGCGCTGTCCGTGCTGTCCTGGAAATAACGGTCCCTGGAGCCTTTCTGCATCGCCCCCAGGGAACCCATCCCGCGGTAGGATTTGTAGGAGCGCCCCTGGTACATCTCGATCTCCCCGGGGGCCTCGTCGGTGCCGGCCAGAATGCTTCCGACCATGGCTGCCGAAGCGCCCACCGCGATGCACTTGGCGATATCCCCTGAATAGCGGACGCCCCCGTCGGCGATCACCGGAACACCGGTGCCCACCAGGGCCCGGGTCACCTCCATGATGGCGTGAACCTGCGGCACGCCCACGCCCGCCACCATCCGCGTGGTGCAGATGGATCCGGGTCCGATGCCCACCTTGACGCCGTCGACCCCCGCATCCAGAAGGTCGCGGGCGGCTTCCCCGGTGGCGATATTGCCGCCGATCACCTCGACCTCGTGGTCCTTCTTGATTCTTGCCACCCGTTCGAGTACCCCCCGGGAATGTCCGTGAGCGGTATCGACGATGATGGCATCCACGTCGGCCTCAACCAGCCGCTCGACCCGTTCGTCCGCATCCTCTCCGACGCCCACCGCTGCCGCTGCCAGCAGCCTGCCCCGGGAATCCCTGCAGGCATTGGGATGGTCACTGGACTTCTGGATGTCCTTCACCGTGACCAGCCCGGCAAGATTGCCCTGGCCGTCCACCACCAGGACTTTCTCGATGCGATGCCGGTGCAGCAGCCCCTCGATCTGTTCCGGCGAGGCGCCCTCCCGCACGGTGACAAGGTTCGGTTCCGGGGTCATCACCTGCTCCACGGGCGTGTCCATGTTGCGCTCGAACCGCAGGTCCCGGCTGGTGACGATGCCGATGGGCTTGCGCCCGCTGACGACAGGCACCCCGGAGATATCGTGCTTGCGCATCAGTGCCAGCACATCGCTGACCCGGGCGGTAAGATCCACCGTCACCGGGTCGGTGATCACCCCGCTTTCATATTTCTTCACCTGGTTGACTTCCCGGGCCTGCAGTTCCGGGGAGAGGTTCCGGTGGATGACACCCACGCCGCCCTCCTGTGCCAGGCAGATCGCCGCACGCGCACCGGTGACGGTGTCCATGGCAGCGGACAGCAGCGGAATGTTGATGGAGAGGTTGCGGGTAAAGCGGGTACTGAGGTCTGCGTGGCGGGGCAGGACATCCGATTTTGCCGGGACGAGCAGGATGTCGTCGAAGGTGAGTGCAGTCTGTACGGGTTCCATCGACGGATTATACAGGAATCCGATTTTTTCCCGGAATACCCTGCGGACGGTATTGCAGGATTTTCCCGCCTTCGCGTTCTTAAGCCTCGCCTTTCCCTCTGAATCACGGATGGACGGCCGGGTTGCACCAGACCGGCATTCCCCCGCCTTGCGTGACGGTTGGCCTGCATCGGAACTACCTGATATAAAGGGCATCGAATATCCGACACCCGAGCCACAAGGGGACTGTCCCCGTACATCTCATGAACCAGCTTCTCCACGCCCTGCGCGCCGCCGGCGAATCCACAAGGCTCAGGATCCTTGCCGTGCTCAAGCAGAGCGAACTGACCGTGAGTGAACTGACCCGGATCCTGGACCAGAGCCAGCCCCGGGTTAGCCGGCATCTCAAGCTGCTCTGCGATTCGGGTCTGCTGGAGCGGTACCAGGAGGGCGCATGGGTATTTCACCGGATATCCGACCGGGAAAACATGCAGGACATCACGCGCGGACTCCTGGACCTCATCGACCTGAGCGATCCGGCCCTGGAACGGGATCAGAAAAAGCTGCGGGAGATTCGACGGGAGAAAACCAGGCTGGCGGCCCGGTACTTCAGCGAACACGCCGCGGAATGGGATTCCATCCGCTCCCGGATGGTCTCCGATGCCGCTATCGAGAGGCGACTGCTTGAGTTCGCCGACAACGCCAAGGCGGACCTTTTTCTGGACCTCGGGACCGGAACCGGACGGATCCTGGAAATTTTCGCATCCCGGGTCCGCAAGGGAATCGGCTTTGATCTCAGCCGGGCCATGCTCAGCGTGGCCCGCAGCAACCTGGAGAATGCCGGTGTCACCAACTGCACCGTGCGCCTCAGTGACATCTGCAGCATCGATTTGCCGGATGCCTGCGCGGACATCATCACGATTCACCAGGTGCTGCACTACTGTGACGACCCGGAACAGGCCATATTGGAATCCGGCCGGCTCCTGCAGCCAGCCGGCAAGCTGCTGATCGTGGACCTCCTGCCGCACGATCTCGAATTCCTGCGGGAACGGCATGCCCATCAACGGCTGGGGTTCGCGCCTGCAACCATTGCCAGGTGGTGCGAACGCCAGGGCCTGACGGTGTCCCGGCACGAGACGTTGACCCATGATCCGCCGGAAAGGCAGTCACTCACCGCGGGACTCTGGGAAATCACCAAACGGGAGTAATTCCTTGATTTCCATGAAAACACGGAGGCCGCAGGGTATGCATACCCTGAATTAGTGTATGATCGACACGGAATCTCAGGTGGGGATGCTCCGCAGCGTCCGCCCTGGTCTGCATGACATATCGGCGGCATCAACCGAAGATGCCCGGGAATCCGATAACAGCGCGAGGAAATTAAATTAAGGCAATTTAATAGAATATACATGCAATTATCTGTTTTAAATAGATATTCCATATCTTCCATCCTGGGGATTGCACTCCTTCTTGGGATCATCGGCAGTGCACCGGCGTTCGCCGAGATCGCTTCGCTGGAAGATACCGACATTCCTGTCAGCACCGAGAAACAGCAAAGGACGCTCAAGCTCATCAACTACCTGATCGACAAGTCGCACTACCGCTCGGTGGAACTTGACGATGCGTTCTCGGAGAGGGTCCTGGAGTCGTATCTTGAGCAACTGGACCCCGGCAAGAGCTTTTTCCTGGACGCGGACATCGAGCAGTTTTCCCGTCTCAGGTTCCAGTTCGATGACTTCATCCGCCAGGGATCCCTGAAGCCGGCCTTCGCCATTTTCAGCATCTTCCGGACCAGGGTCGACCAACGCGTGGAATACGCGCTGGAACGGCTCGGCGAACCTTTCGATTTCGGCATCCACGAGGACCACGTGCTGGACCGGGAAGACCTGCCCTGGGCGGCGGACGTCGGCGAAATGGATGAAATCTGGCGCAAGCGCATCAAGAACGACATTCTCAGCCTGCGACTGACAGGCAAGAACGAGGATGAGATTCTGGAAACCCTTGACCGCCGCTACACCCACATCGCCCGGAGGACCCGGCAATTCAAGTCCGATGACATTTTCCAGACGTTTACCAACGCCTATGTCAGCTCCATCGAACCCCACACGAGTTATTTCTCCCCCCGGGCCACCGAGAACTTCAAGATCAACATGCGGCTCTCCCTCGAAGGGATCGGTGCTGTCCTGCAGACGGACAACGAGTACACGCTGGTGCGGCGCGTGGTGCCTGGCGGACCTGCGGACCTTGGCGGCGAACTCAAGACCGAGGACCGTATCGTGGGCGTGGGTCAGGGCGATGAGGAGCTGGTGGACGTGATCGGCTGGAGACTGGATGACGTGGTCGGGCTGATCCGCGGCCCGAAGAATTCCACCGTGCGGCTGGAAGTCCTGCCCGGAGAGTCCGGACTGCACGGAGAAACCGAGATCATCTCCATCGTGCGTGATGAAATCCGGCTGGAGGAACAGGCGGCAAGAAAGAAAGTGCTGGAAGTGGACAGCGAAGGCAAAAGCACCAGGATCGGCTTGATCCAGCTGCCTTCCTTCTACGTGGATTTCGATGCCATGCACGGCGGGGACCCTGAGTACAGGAGCACTACCCGGGACGTGCGCCGCCTGCTGGAGGAGTTCCGCCGGGACGATATCGACGGCCTGGTCATCGACCTGCGCGGAAACGGTGGGGGAGCCCTTTCGGAGGCGATCGCCCTGACCGGCCTGTTCATCCGCCAGGGTCCGGTGGTCCAGGTGGAAAATTCCGGCGGCAAGGTCCACGTCGATCGTGACCCCGACCCCGAAATCGTCTACAAGGGGCCATTGGCGGTACTGGTGGACGGATTCAGTGCCTCCGCCTCGGAAATCTTCGCCGGAGCCATACAGGATTATCACCGCGGCATCATCATCGGCGAACCCACCTTCGGCAAGGGTACGGTGCAGAACCTGATCAACCTGAACCGGTTTTCGAACGGCAACGATGACCTCGGGCAGCTCAAGGTCACCATTGCGCAGTTCTTCCGTGTCAACGGCGAAAGCACCCAGTACCGCGGCGTCACGCCTGACCTCGTGTGGACCACTGCCGGGACCGAGTTCGGCGAGCGCATCTATGACAATGCCATTCCGTGGCGACACATCCGCGAAGCCCTCTACGTCCCTTTCGGCTATTCGAACGGAAGCAGCGAGATGGTTCTCGGCATGTTGCGGGAACGGCACCTGGAGCGCATCGAGCATGATCCGGAGTTCGACTACTTCAGCGAGATTGCGCGCATCAACCAGGAGCAGCGCGATCTCAAGAGCGTTTCCCTGCACGAGGTGACCCGGCAGACAGATCTGAGACGCCTGGATGACCTTCGTCTTGATCTGGAGAACAAGCGGAGGAATGCGCTCGGCAAGCAGCCCTTCGAGGACGTCGACGCACTGGAACAATTCGACCTGGCCGAGCAACGCCGGCCCGAGTCGGAACGGGAGCCGGACATGTTCCTGAGAGAATCCGTCAGGATTCTCAGTGACTTCATCTATTTCTCCCGCCTGTATCAGGATGCGGACAACAACAGCCTGGCCAAGCAACTGGACATACGCCTGGGCAACTGATCACCGGATTCCTCCCGCAGTTCCGAAAGGCTGCCGGGGAGGACGTCACCGGGATATCACGCAGTCCTGCCTTCCGAAGCAAACTCCCACGTACGAGAACATCATCATCCGTCAAGGAATGCCGGCGTGAAATTCACCAATTTCGCCAAACAGTTCGATCCGGACAGCGGAATCCTGCAGCTCATGAGCGACCTGGGAGGAGTCGACCCGCACCAGGGCCCGATCTCCATGCTGGGCGGCGGCAACCCCGCGATGATCCCGGGGATGGAGCGTGCCTACCGCAGGGAAATGAACCTGCTGCTGGAGAACGGAAGGGCCTTCGAGTCGATGCTGGGCGCCTACGATGCCCCGGTGGGAAACCTTGCATTCATCGAAGCCCTGTCGGGACTGCTCTCGGAACAGTATGGATGGCCCGTGAACCCGCGCAACATCGCCGTGACCAACGGCAGCCAGTCGAGTTTCTCGGTCCTGTTCAACCTGTTCGGGGGCCAGGCCGGAGACAGCCGCTTTCAACGCATCCTGTTTCCGCTGACTCCGGAATACATCGGATACAGCGATGTCGGCCTGGGCGACCGGTCCATATTCACGTCGAATCTTCCGCAGATCGAATACCGTGGTGACAGGGGTTTCAAGTACAAGGTGGACCTTGACCGCCTCAAGCCGGGGGAGGACATCGGTGCCATCTGCCTTTCCCGGCCGACCAATCCCACCGGCAACGTGGTCACGGACCGGGAGCTGGATGTGATGAGGAAACTGGCCGCCGAACGGGGGATCCCCCTCATCCTGGACTGTGCCTATGGCCAACCGTTTCCGGATATCGTTTTCACCCCTGCCGAGCCCGTCTGGGACAGGAACATCATTCTCTGTCTCAGCCTGTCCAAACTGGGACTTCCGGGCGTCAGGACCGGCATCGTGATCGCCGATGAACCGGTGATCGAACTGCTGACCGGCGCCAACGCCATATTCAGCCTGGCACCGGGGCGATTCGGACCCACGCTGGTGTCCGGTATCGTGAAATCCGGCGAAATCCTCAAACTGTGCCGGGAAGTGGTGAGACCCTGGTACCGCGAGCGCTCGCAGCTTGCCATCGACATCGCCAACGACCTGATGGCAGACATTCCCCTCAGGATCCATTTGTCCGAAGGCGCCATATTTCTCTGGTTCTGGTTCGAGGGACTGCCCATCAGCAGCGAAACACTCTACCGCCGGCTGAAAGCCCGTGGCGTCTACGTCATTGCGGGTCACCACTTCTTCCCCGGGATCGAAGGGCAGTGGCGCCACATGCACGAATGCATCCGGGTCAGCTATGCTGCGCCGGAAGAAGACCTGCGTCGCGGCCTTGCGGTGATTTCGGAAGAGGTCCGGATTGCCTACGATGGTCAGAACAGTAAAATCAGTGCACAGTAGAATGAGCCCCCGACCGTGTCAAAGCTGATTGTCATCGACGAAACCGCGGATACCCGGATCCCGTTTCTTCGCGGCATGCTGACCAAGTCCCTGCAGCGGTCGGGACTGGAATTCGTGGACGCATACCGGTTGGCCTCCGAAATCCGCGAAGACCTGGACGAGCTCGACACCGTGACCACCGGTGACCTGCGCCAGCGGATCGCCGACGCCCTGGAGGAGGATTATCCGGACGTCGTTCTGCGCCGCTACCAGAAACAGACGCCCTATACCGAACCCATCGAGGTGGTTGACGAAAGCGGCCAGGAACAGCCCTTCTCGAGGGGGACATTCTCCAAGCGTCTGATGGGTTGCGGCATGCCAATGGACCTGTACGGGACGGTGACCCGGGAAATCCACGACTATCTGATCGACCATCAGATCCGCAAGGTGACCACACGGGAACTCATCGCCCTTACCTACCGGTCCTTGCGGACCAACAGCAACCAGAGAGCCGCCGACCAGTACCTGATCTGGTGCGACTTCAACCGCAAGGGCACCCCGCTCATCATCCTCGTCGGCGGCGTGCCGGGCAGCGGCAAGAGCACCATCGCCACCGAACTGGCCGGCCGACTTTCCATTGTCAGGACTCAGTCCACCGATATGCTGCGGGAAGTGATGCGTGCCCTGATCCCGAGGCGCGTCTCGCCTTCGCTGCACGAATCCTCCTTCAATGCGGGGAAGGTGCAGTACCGGTCCGCCATGAGAAAGACCAAGAACCTCGACCTGCTGATCGGGGGATACCAGATGCAAAGTGACATGGTTGCGGTGGCCTGCGAGTCCGTTTTGAGCCGCGCGGTGAACGAGCGGGTTTCCCTGATCCTCGAAGGGGTCCACATGCGCCCGGGACTGTTCAAACGATTCGACAAGACCGTCGATGCCGTGGTGGTGCCGCTCATCCTTGCGGTGCTCCAGCAAAAACGCCTCAAGGAAAACTTACGTGGCCGTGCGGGGGAAAAACGGGCGGCCAAGCGGTACCTGGATCATTTCGACGAGATCTGGCAACTCCAGACGGCCATCCTGTCGGATGCGGACGCCGCGGATATTGAAATCGTGGACGCCGTCGACATTGACGAATCGGTCACCGAAATATGCAAGATGGTGACCGACACCATAGCCGTTCGCTACAAGGGCAAGATCAAGGCATTGCGCAGCCAGTACGAGGTCTGACCCCGAAGAACGGTCAGGCCAGCCCGATTTCCAGTTCGAAACCCGCCTGGGCAAGAAAGCCGGCCTCGGTTTCCAGGTCCATCATGGTCAGCGGGTGGTCTTCAGACCAGTCCTTCTCCAGTTCAAGCCTGAGCCGGTTTGCCGAAACCTCGAGATCCATGGACGGAATCGGGGCATCCGTACGTCCGCGATTGAACGCCAGGGCCAGACGCAGCAGAATGGCGGCATGGATCGCCTTCTCCCTGAGCGGTTTGGGAACATTGCCAAACAGTTCCAGGGGAAACTTCTGACGATGACTGCGGACCAGAAGGGACAGCACCCGTTGCTGCTGGCGGGAGAATCCGTCGATATCCGCGTTTTCAATGATATAGCCCCCGTGCTTGTGATTCTGGCTGAATGCGATGGTAGTACCTATCTCATGCAGCAGGCAGGCCCAGGTCAGCAGTTTCCGCCAGATGATTTCTTCAAGCTGCCACGTCCGCGCCACCTGTACAAGCAGCCTGAGGCAGGTTTTCTCGACGCGGACGGCCTGATCCCTGTCCAGGTTGAATCTCGTGACCATCGCGTCAACCCCCTGGTCCCGTGAGTCCCTGTTCCGCAGACGTCCGTTGAGGTCGTAAAGAACCCCCTCGCGCAGGGCACCGCTGGTACAGTCCAGTCGCTCCAGGGCCAAAGTCGAAAAGATCGCCGAGATGATGGCGACCCCCCCGGGAAAAACCGGCCGACGTTGTTCAGCCACCAGATCGAGCCGGTCTACATGTCCACGCTTCAGCAACCATCGCTCGATGCGCTCGAAGCTCTCCATGCCCACCCAGTCACGCTTGACCCCCAGTGCCCGGGCAAGGTCGTCCACCGCCCGGATGGTGCCGGAAGTGCCCACGACCTCTTCCCAGCCCTTGCGGCGATATCGCTGGACGATGGGCTCCAGTTCCTGGCATACAGCCGCTTTTGCCCGCCCAAGTCGCTCCGGGGTGATGAGTCCTTCCGGAAAATATTGCCGGCTCATGCTCACGCAGCCGATGTACAGGGAATCCATCGTCACGGTATCGTGACCCTGTCCGATGATCAGTTCCGTGCTGCTGCCCCCAATGTCGATGACCAGCCTGCGCCTGCCGCTGATCTCCAGGCTGAATGCGGCCCCGAGGTATACCAGGCGCGCCTCCTCGTGGCCGGAGATGACGGAAATGTGGTGCCCGAGCGCATCCTCTGCCCGGCTGATGAATTCCGCGGAATTATGCGCCGCCCGGAACGTGTTCGTGCCCACCGCCCGAACCTGGCTGGGGGGAATATCCCGCAGGCGCTGACTGAATCGCTGCAGGCAGTCCAGGGCTCTCAGCTGGGAGTCCTCGCTCAGGTTTCCCGATTCGTCCAGGCCCGCATTGAGCCGGACCATCTCCTTGACCCGGTCAATGATCTGCAATCCGCCGGCAGCAACCTGCTCCGCGATCACCATGTGGAAGCTGTTTGATCCCAGGTCAAGCGCAGCCAGGGTCTGTCCCGCGGCAGGTACTTGCTGGATCATCCGGTATCAGGTTCCGATGGAAATGGGGAAAAGGCGGGCGCAAGCGTACACCACGAACGGTCAAGGGCACCCTGTCCGGCAATTTTATCAAATACCGCGCCGGACCTTTACACTTCCGGGTCCGTCAGTTCTCCTTTCGGCGGTATTCTCCGGTCCGACCGGCCCGGCGACCCGGACGCTGGTGGAGCGCGGTATGCGGAATCCGGATCAGGGTCGGTGGACGATGGCCTTGGCCAGATGCTCCACGGTTCGGGCTGGCACCTCTCCCATCACCGTGACCCAGTGATCCGCCACGGTTTCACGGTAGGCATGAACCGCCCCCATCCGGGAAAGGCCGGCCATTCCGCTTTGCTTTTCCCCGGGTGCCTTGATGAAAATGGAAACCGAAGACAGACCATCCGTGAACACCATGTGCTCCTCTTCCTCCAGTTTCATCGGGTTCATGCGCCGGATATGCTTGCTGAGCCGGTACCCGGCGGGCAGGGTCTGAACCCGCCATACCGGGCTTTCCACTTCCGCGCTCATGTTCGGCAGGTCCATGCCATACCAGACGAGGTTCTCCCGGCTGGTCACCGACTCGAGTTCATGGTCGGAGATCTCCCCGTCAATTTCAATATTGACAAACATGTATTGCTCGACGGACTGCTCCGAGTCGTTTACCAGGTCGGAACGCAGAAGAAGTCCGGTTTCAGTGTCTGCCCAGAGATCATATCCGTATCGAAAATGATCCGCCGGCATGACCCTGATCTGTTGGGCCATCCGGCCCGCTATCCGGGCTGTCCCGCCCATTTCAAACCGGTAATTCCTGCTCAGCGTCTCCAGGTCCTCGGACATGATGCGGGGAAATCCGCTTTCCGATGACTGGCGGTAATCATGCACGCCCAGGTTCCTGTCCGGAATAAAGCACCATACACGGTCCTCATCGCGGACTACCTCCCTGGCATCGCCATTCAACGCGTAAAGCCGCTCCTGCAGCATCCCGTTCCGTATCCGCCTGACCACATGCATGGCCTCGATCTGGTTGTCATGCACATAGACGAAGTTGCCCACGAAGCTCCTGCTGGCGGCGGCCTCGTTGATCCGCATCAGCCACTCCTCCACATCCGCGGCCTTGGCAATCGGCATCACCACGAATGCAACCAGCGCGCATGCGATGACCTTCAGGGACCTCGGCATGCGGATTCGACCCGCACCAGCCATTGCCGGGTTCTCCGGATACACGAACGCTACTCCCCCAGTGGCTGGTTGCTGACCAGCTTGGCATAGGACAGGAGTCCATTCAGCCCGCTGGACCCGGTAAATTCCCCGTGCCCTGCCAGCATCTGTCCGAACTCGGTCAGAATCGAGTGGTTCGTGTGGATACTGCCAGCCACTCCCCCTGCATCCGTACCGGGGACAGCGCTGGTGGTGCGTGTCGCCACGGCAGCCTCGCGGGGGCCGTGATCCTGGGGAACCAGGGTGACGACCGCAACCAGGGCGATGGATGCGGCCAATGAAAAGAGTCCCGCCGCCTTCAGCGTCTCGCCCCGGGACGGGTCGGCGCCGGGCCGTCCCCTGGGCGTGGTTTCCAGGGCATGTCCCGCGGTATTCCTGCCGGGAGAGACCACGACAGGCTCCTCCGCCAGGGCCGCCTGGACCCGGCCAAGCAGACAGGAACCGGTGGTTCTGACATCCCCCCGGATGACATCGCCAATCAGATGATAGTCGCGCCACACACGGCAGTGCTCTTCGTCAGCGGCGATTCGGCTGAACTCCCCGGCCGCACCGGACGGGTCCAGTTGCTGGTCGACGATTTCAGAGATGGTTTCTTTCATGATTTCATCCGGAAAGCCCCGGTCACCGTATAACTATGTTAGTCAACAGGCAAATGCATAAGTTCATCGGATCCACGGATCAGTTGATGTCGCCGCCCGGTTCCGCAACTGCACAGGATCATTTCAGGGGCAGGCCCATGGCCTGCTCGATGGCATCCCTGGCTCGGAAAATCCGCGAACGTACCGTACCGATGGGACAACCCATGACATCGGCGATATCCTCGTAACTGAGCCCGTCGAACTCACGCAGCATGATGGCTTCCCTGAGTTCATCCGGCAGTTCGTCGATCGCCTGCCTGATCGTATTCACCAGTTCGTCGTTCTGCAATATGGCTTCGGGCGAGTTCATCTCCACCAGACCCTCGACCTGGCCCAGCATGGTGGAATCATCCACGTCCACGTCCCTGGCAGGCGGTTTCCGGCCGGCGCCCACGAGGTGATTCTTCGCCGTGTTGATGGCGATGCGGTAGAGCCAGGTGTAAAAGGTGCTGTCACCGCGGAAATTGCCAATGGCCCGATAGGCCTTGATGAACGCCTCCTGGGCGACATCCTCCTGCTCTGCCGGGTCCCTGATCAGCCGGGCCACCAGGTTCTGGATCTTGTACTGGTACCGCGCCACCAGCAGGTTGAATGCCTGCTTGTCCCCCGCACGTACCCGCTCCACCACGGCGCTGTCGTTAATGTCGGTATCCATCAATCAGGTTGCAGTGCGGGCCGCGATCAGGGGCTGTGGCGCAGTATAGTGGAAGATGGGCAAAACTCAATCCTGCTCCCGGACAGCTCCTGCCGGCACGGAGCGCCCTGACGGGACCGCCTCCATGTGCTCGACGATCAGCTGCAGCGTGCTTTCACCCCGGTAGTGGTTGACATCAAGCTGGAAGACCGCACGAATCCGGTCCGGCAGCGAAGGCTCCTCGCCGGGTTCCAGGACACGAAATGCAATGGCGTCGACGAGCCTGTCCCTGGTTCTCAGGCGCAGTTTCAGGTGCTGCCCACCCACGACCCGATGGGAAACCACCTTGAATTCGTTGTCAAATACCGGGGCCGGGAACTGTTGTCCCCAGGGAGCCGCGTTCCTCAGCATGTCCGCGATCTCCCGGGTGAAGAACTCCTCCTCCAGAGGGCCATCGGTGAGCATCTCGGTGCTCGGAGGCGCCACTTCGAAATGCCTGTTGACCGCGCTGCGGAACGCCGACCGGAATGCCTCGAATTCCTGGTTCCGGATGGTCAGGCCCGCGGCCATGGCATGCCCGCCGAACCGTTCCACAAGGCCCGGGTTGGCTGCTGCCAGATCCGCCAGCAGGTCACGGATATTGAGGCCGGGGACCGACCTGGCCGACCCCGACAACCTGCCTTCCGAACTTGGTGCAAACGCGATCACCGGCTCGAAGTATCGTTCCTTGACCCTTGAGGCCACCAGTCCGGTGATGCCCGGGTGCCAGTCCCTGGCGAACAGGCAGATGCCATGCAGCGAATCGCGTTCCAGGGACATTCCGGCCACGATGGACAGGGCTTCTCGCTGCATGCGCTGCTCGATCTGGCGCCGCTCCAAGTTGATCTGATGCAGTCTCTCCGCATGCCCGGCAGCCAGCGCCCCGTCGTCCGTGAGCAGGCACTCGATTCCAAGTCCGATGTCGTCGAGCCTGCCGGCAGCATTCAGCCGGGGCGCCACGACAAATCCCAGGTCGCTGCTGGTGGTGTCTGCCGGGTTCCTGCCTGCAACCTCAAGCAGGGCGAGGATTCCCGGGCGGCAATACCCCCTTTGTATCCGTGCGATTCCCTGGGCCACCAGCGTCCTGTTCACATGGTCCAGGGGTACAACATCCGCCACGGTGCCGAGTGCCACCAGGTCGAGGAACCGGGCAAGGTTGGGCGGTGACGCGCCTTCCATGGAAAAATCGCCCCGCTCCCGCATGCGCGCACGCAGGGCCAGCAGGAGATAGAACACGACCCCGACACCGGCGATCTTGCCGGACGGAAACGGACAGCCATCCTGGTTCGGGTTGATGATGGCCGTGGCCGGGGGCAGATGCTCCCCGGGCAGATGGTGGTCCGTCACAATGACATCGATCCCGTCGTCTCGCAGCAGCTGCACGCCCTCCACGCTGGAGATGCCGTTGTCGACGGTGATGACAAGGGACGGAGACATGTCAACGGCGACCCGGGCGATTTCCGGAGACAGTCCGTAACCGTATTCGAAGCGGTTCGGCACCAGGTAATCCACCCTGGAGGCCCCCAATGAGCGCAGTCCGAGCATGGCCAGCACGGAGGCGGTAGCCCCGTCGGCATCGTAATCCCCCAGTACCAGGATGTCCTCATTCCGATCCAGTGCACGAAGCAGGCGTTCCACGGCAACATCCATGTCCTTGAACAGTGACGGGGACGGCAGATTTTCCAGGGAATGTTCCAGTTCCGCCGCAACCCGGATGCCCCGGGCGGAAAATATCCGTTGCAACAGGGGATGCAGACTGGGAATGGACGGGGAAGACCTCCCCTCCACGTCCCTGCGTACAATTTTGCGTCCGCCCGGGGCTCCCTGGGTGACGGGCGGGGAGGATTCCCCGGAGCCGGCCCCGACGGCATCGGGCGCCGCTTCGCGCAAACCGCCGGGAGTCTCCGTGGGGGAACGTGTCATCGCGCCGGAACCCGTACGTTGAGTATGACCGGGTCCACCGGGGCATGTCCGGCCGGGCTCAGGGAAACCCCCACGGCCCCGCTTCGCACCATCCTGCCAATCCGGCAACCGGCCATCAGCCGCTGCCCGGCAACGAATGTTCCTGTCATCGCGATCATCACCATCCGGCCGTATGACTGCGGGACGGGCTGCAGTCCGGTGCGGAAGGGAATCCTGCCGACAGATGCGTGGATGGTTCCGTCACCGGCATCCATCTTCACCCGAAATACCCGTACCGCACTTCCCGGCCATACCGGAATCCCATCCCGTGACTCATCACGAACCCGGCGGGTCGACCCGGAAAATCAAGGATACCGGAACCCGGATGCACTTCGGGGTTATGCTTGATTCAGGCAAGATTCTCCAGGCGGATCAGGTTGATCCTGCCGATCACCACGGGCAGGTCTTCCGCCTCCGATATGGCGCCGGCCAGGTTCTCGTCGCGGGTATTGTGGGTCAGCATGATGATGGTGACTTCCCCGTTTTCCTCGTCGTGCCCCCTTTGCAGAACGGTATCAATCGAAATGTCCCGGTCACCGAAAATACGTGTGATTGCGGCAAGCACCCCGGGGCGGTTGAGCACCCGTAAGCGCAGGTAACCCGCGGTAACCACGTCGTCCATGGGCATTATGGGAAGCCTTGCAAGCGCACCGGGCTGGAATGCCAGGTGCGGCACGCGGTTGTCGGGATCGCTGGTCAGTGCCCTGACCACGTCCACGATGTCCGCCACCACCGCGGAGCCCGTGGGCTCGGCGCCGGCGCCGGCGCCGTAGAACAGCGTCGGTCCGACGGCATCGGCCCGGATCAGCGCCGCGTTCATCACACCGTGTACGTTGGCGATCAGCCGCTCCGCCGGGATCAGTACCGGATGCACCCTGAGTTCAATGCCATGGTGCTGCCGCCTGGTGATTCCCAGATGCTTGATGCGGTAGCCGAGTTCCCCGGCATAGCGGATGTCTTCAAGACTGACCCCGGTAATGCCCTCGACATGAACCCGGTCAAACTGAAGCGGAATGCCGAAAGCGATGGAAGCCAGGATCGTGAGTTTGTGTGCTGCGTCAATGCCCTCGATGTCAAAGGCCGGATCCGCCTCGGCATATCCCAGGGCCTGGGCGTCCCGAAGGACATCCGAGAAGTCCAGCCCGTCGTTTTCCATCCGGGTCAGGATGTAATTACAGGTACCATTGATAATCCCGGCGACCCATTCGATCCGATTGGCGGAAAGGCCTTCCCGCAGGGACTTGATGATGGGGATGCCGCCGGCCACTGCAGCCTCGAACGCCACCATCACGCCTTTTTCCTGCGCCCTGCCAAACACCTCATTGCCATGCAGGGCAATCAGCGCCTTGTTCGCGGTGACCACATGCTTGCCGTTCTCGATGGCACGCAGCACCACCTCGCGGGCCAGGGTGTCTCCACCCACAAGTTCGACCACGATTTCGACTTCGGGATCATCCACCACCAGCATCGGGTCATCCCCGAGTGGAATGCCGGCAATATCCACTTCCCTGGCTTTGTCCGGGTCACGAACCGCAATGCGGCTTACCTGAATGTCACGCCCCGCCCTGCCCGATATGTCCCGGTTGTTGCGACGCAGTATTTCCACGGTACCGCTTCCCACGGTACCGAGGCCGATCAATCCGATGTTGACAGCTTTCACGATGATTCTCGGGTAATATTGATGCAGGATGTCCCAACACCGCGTTGCGCTCCACCGTCCGGGCAACCGGTGCAAACTGTCAGTCCTATCGAACCATTAGTCACCCCAATGCAGATCCAGCTCGAACGACCACAGTCCGAGAACCTCGTCCGCCATCTCGAGTCCGTTGACGATGGCTTCCGTGTCACGATCGGGGGAAAGACCTATAATGAAAGCCTGATCATAACACCCCTTACCCTGGATTTGTGGGGCGTCGACGCAGTGGCGGCCATCACCGAACGTCACCTCCAGGGGTTGCTTGGACTGAACCTGGAAGTCGTTTTGATTGGTACGGGACGGTTCCTCGAATTCCCTCCGCCCCGGGTCTACCGGTCCGTCGTGGACCGGGGCATCGGGGTGGAAATCATGGACACCCCGGCGGCTTGCCGAACCTACAACATCCTGGCCGGTGACGGACGCAAGGTGGCGGCAGCCCTGATTCTGTAGATTCCCCGGTCTGGTCCGCGAATCCCGCACAAACGGCAACGGCACAGGTCGCGGACGCCATGTCCCTGGAATGGACCGCGAACCGCCCCGGCGGGCTTCCGGGCGAGGGGCGTCCGGATGCGGCACGGCAAACCCGGAAGACCTGGCCGGGCGACCCGTCGTTCAGGCGCTGCCGCAGATTGCGAGATACCGGGCCACCACTCCGGGAAGTCCTTCGTCGATGGCCTCCACCGTCAGCGCATGTCCGATGGAAACTTCAAGGATATCCCCCATGGACAGAAAATCGGCCAGGTTCCGGAGATCCAGGTCATGGCCGGCATTGACCCCGAGTCCGAGCAATACCGCCCGGTCCTTGGCGCGGCGGTATGTTGACAGGACCGTATCCTGCAGCGGCGTTCCCCATGTTGCCGCGTAGTGCTCGGTGTAGAGCTCGATCCGGTCATAGCCGCTTGCCGCAACGGCCTCCACCTGGGCAATATCGGGATCCAGAAACAGGGCGCCCCTGGCTCCTGCAGCCCTGATCTTCTCCAGCGCCGGTCCCAGCGTATCCATGCTTGCAGGGACCTGCCACCCGTGATCGGAGGTCAACTGGTCCACACTGTCCGGCACGAGCGTCACCTGGTCGGGCCGTGCCTGCCCGACCAGTTCCATGAAATCCTCCGAAGGATATCCCTCGATGTTGAGTTCCACCGCGGGCACATCCGCCAGCAGGGCGCCGAGTTCCAGGGCATCCGTGCGCTTGATGTGGCGCTCGTCCTGCCGGGGATGCACCGTGATGCCCTGTACGCCCATGTCGATCAGCTTTCGTGCATAGTCGAGCACATTGGGATAATCCCTTCCGCGGGAGTTCCTGAGAAGCGCGATCTTGTTCAGATTAACGCTGAGACTGGTCATCTTTCCCACACCGCAAAAGCGGGAACTATCACAGTATTGCCCCCGGACTGCAAGAGATCGGGGTGAATATTGAACTTTTCGGTCAATCCGGGTTCAATGGAGGAATAGTCCCCTGAGTGAATACCATGAAAAATTCCCTGTTGTTGGCAGCGGCCGCAGTGGGCATTGCGGTGGCAGTGGTCCTCGGATTCGGTCAGCCACCGCTGAAGCAGGGCAGCATATCCCCGGCTGTCGCTGCTGAAGATCCGGCCAAGCCCGAGGCGTATCCTGTCGCCACCTTCGCCGGCGGCTGTTTCTGGTGTATCGAATCCACCTTTGAAAAGATCGACGGCGTGGTCGAGGCAGTGTCCGGGTTTGCCGGCGGCAATACCGAGAATCCCACGTATCGTGAAGTTGTCGGCGGCACGACCGGTCATACCGAGACAGTACAGATCCACTTCGACCCCTCCCGGATTTCCTACAGCGAACTGCTGCACTGGTTCTGGCGCGACATCGACCCCACGGATGCCGGCGGCCAGTTCGTGGACCGTGGCAGCATGTACCGCCCCGCGGTGTTCTACCACGATGACGAACAGAAAAGATGGGTGGAAGAATCCCTGGCAGCCCTGGAGGCTTCCGGCCGCTACGCAAAACCGCTGGCAGTGGAAGTCCTTCCGTTCGAGAAATTCTGGGAAGCGGAGGACTACCACCAGGACTACTACCGCAAAAGCGCCCTGCGCTACAAGGTCTACCGCCATGGCTCGGGACGGGACCAATATCTGGAAAGGACATGGGGGAAGGACCTGAAGACGGCATACATGCCAAGCGGCGGGTCGCAGGCCAGCCAGGAATCGTCGTCACAGAGCCCCGACCAGCAGCTCGCCTACAGCAAACCCAGCGACGACAAACTGCGTGAAATGCTGACGCCGCTGCAGTACAAGGTCACCCAGCACGAAGGCACCGAGCGGCCGTTCCAGAACGAGTACTGGAACCACAAGGCAGATGGCATCTACGTCGACATCACCAGTGGCGAGCCGTTGTTTTCCTCTACCGACAAGTATGATTCACGCACCGGCTGGCCAAGCTTCACCAGGCCCATCAACGAACACTTTATCGTGGAAGAACTCGACCTCAAGCTGGGGCTGCCGCGGACGGAAGTGAGAAGCCGCTATGGCGATGCCCACCTCGGTCATGTGTTCAACGACGGACCGGCACCGACCGGCCTTCGCTACTGTATCAATTCGGCCTCTCTCAAGTTCATACCCAAGGAAGAATTGGTCACCAGTGGTTACCAGAAATACCTGGATTTGTTCGACTTGTGATTTTGCCCTGACCCGCCCCTCCGGCCTGGCACCGGGGGGCGGGCGATGATGGACCGGATCCGGTTCATCCCCTGCATCCGCAACCTGCCCGGCACCCGGGCAAACCCTTCACGGTCATTTTTCGGCACCGTCGGGCCGCATCAACCGGGTCCGGCGATCGGCAGTACTCCGGTGAAACCGGGAGATCCCGGCACGGGTTACCTGCGCTGCTTCGGATGCAGGCTCTTGCCCAGGATATGGCGGCTGTTGCCGATCACATGCTCGCTGGTGGTTACCAGCAACGGGTCGGGTTCACCGACCACGGACAGGTCCTTGCCTTCATAATTCAGTGATGAAAGGAAATGCCGCATGCAGGCCAGGCGCGCCCGTTTCTTGTCGTTCGACTTCACGATGATCCAGGGAGCATCCGCAGTGTCGGTATAGAAGAACATCGCCTCCTTGGCTTCCGTGTAATCGTCCCACTTGTCCAGGGACTGGACGTCGATCGGCGACAGTTTCCACTGCTTCAGCGGATCTCCCTTCCTCGAGTCGAAGCGTGTCCTTTGTTCATCCCGCGTAACGGAGAACCAGTACTTGAAAAGCCGGATGCCCGCGCGTACCAGCATGCGCTCGATTTCAGGGCACTGGCGCATGAACTCCAGATACTCCATCGGGGAACAGAATTCCATCACCCGTTCCACCCCGGCCCGGTTGTACCATGACCGGTCGAACATGACGATCTCGCCCCCCGAGGGCAGATGGGTGATGTAACGCTGGAAATACCACTGCGATTTTTCCGCATCGGTGGGCTTTTGCAGTGCGATCACCCGCGCGTCCCTGGGATTCAGGTGTTCCATGAAGCGCTTGATGGTGCCGCCCTTGCCTGCCGCGTCCCTGCCCTCGAACAGTATCAGGATCTTCTCCCCGCTGTCCTTGACCCATTTCTGTACTTTCAGCAGCTCTACCTGCAGGGCCGCCTTTTCCTTTTCATAGGCCTTCGTGGGAATTCGGTCAT
>JAJDTE010000067.1:0-117893 GCA_022827325.1 Gammaproteobacteria bacterium
GGCATGGTGATCCGGCCGGAGTTCATCGCCCTGTGGCTGGCGCTGTCACTCTACACGGCGGCGTTCATCGGCGAGATCGTCCGCGCCGGCATCACGGCGGTGAACTGGGGGCAGACAGAGGCGGCCTTTGCCCTCGGCATCAGTCGCAACCGCACCCTGAACCTGGTGGTGATACCCCAGGCCCTGCGGATCATCGTGCCGCCGCTCACCAGCCAGTATCTCAATCTCACCAAGAACTCCTCCCTGGCCATCGCCATCGGCTACATGGATATCGTCGCCACCATCGGCGGGATCTCCCTGAACCAGACCGGGCGGGAGATGGAGTGCATGACCATCGTGCTGATGCTGTACCTGACTTTTTCCCTGCTGATCTCGGCGTTCATGAACTGGTACAACCAGCGCATCAAGCTGGTGGAGCGGTAGGAGGCGGACATGAACGGAAACATCGAGAACTACAAACCCGGGGAACACCCGGACCTGCCGCCACCGAAGAACCTGGTGGGACCCGTGGCATGGGTCCGGGACAACCTGCTGTCCTCGCCGACCAACGTCATCCTGACCATTCTGTCCGTCTGGCTCCTGATCGAGGTGATTCCCCCGGTGGTGGAGTGGGCGTTCCTGGACGCCATCTACACGGGCGAGGACCGCAACGAATGCCGGGCCAGGGGCGACGGCGCCTGCTGGGCCTTCATCAGCGAACGCTTCTTGCTGTTCACCTACGGGTTCTATCCGGAGCCGGAACGCTGGCGGGTCAACCTGTCCTTCATCCTGCTCATCATCGCGGTGATACCGGTACTGTACGACCGGGTGCCGCTGCGCAAGCCCGGCCTGTACTTCACCGCGCTGTTTCCGTTCATCGCCGCCTACCTGCTGGTCGGTGGCGAATTCCTGGGCTGGAACCTGCCGCATGTCCCGACGGAGAAGTTCGGCGGCTTCATGCTGACCCTGGTGGTGGGGATCACCGGGATCGCGTTCTCCCTGCCCCTCGGCATCCTGCTGGCCCTGGGCCGCCAGTCCAGGCTGACGATCATCCGGGTGTTCTGCGTCTCGTTCATCGAGTTCATCCGAGGCGTGCCGCTCATCACCCTGCTCTTCGTGGCCTCCACCATGCTGAGCTACTTCCTGCCCCCGGGCACCAATTTCGACCTGCTCCTCAGGGTCCTGATCATGGTGACCCTGTTTGCCTCCGGCTACATGGCGGAGGTCATCCGGGGCGGGCTCCAGGCCATCCCCAAGGGCCAGACGGAGGCGGCCGACTCCATGGGGCTCAAGTACTGGCAGTCCATGCGGCTGATCGTGCTGCCCCAGGCCCTCAAGGTCTCCATTCCCGGGATCGTGAACACGTTCATCGGCCTGTATAAGGACACCACGCTGGTGATTGTCATCGGCCTGCTGGACCCCCTCGGGATCGGGCGGGCCTCGCTTTCCGACACGAAATGGACCGGCCTTTCCAACGAGGTCTATCTGTTCGTCGCCATCTTCTTCTTCATTTCCTGCTTCGCCATGTCCCGGTATTCCCTGTACCTGGAACGGAAGCTGGAAACCGGGCACAAGCGCTAAGAGGGAAACCGCATGAATACCGAAACCCAGATCAGCAGCAACGCGTCACCCGAAATGGCCATAGAGATCACCAACATGCACAAGTGGTATGGCCAGTTCCATGTGCTGAAGAACATCAACCTGAAGGTGGCCCAGGGCGAACGGATCGTCATCTGCGGCCCGTCCGGTTCCGGTAAATCCACCGTGATCCGCTGCATCAACCGGCTGGAGGAGCACCAGGAAGGAAGCATCGTGGTGGACGGCGTGGAGCTGACCAACGACCTCAAGAACATCGAGACCATCCGCCGCGAGGTCGGGATGGTGTTCCAGCACTTCAACCTGTTCCCTCACCTGACGGTGATGGAGAACTGCGTGCTCGCACCGATCTGGGTGCGCAAGATGCCGCGCAGGGAGGCCGAGGAGATTGCCATGAAATTCCTCGAGCGGGTCAAGATACCGGAGCAGGCGCACAAGTTTCCCGGACAGCTCTCCGGCGGTCAGCAGCAGCGCGTCGCCATCGCCCGCAGCCTTTGCATGAGTCCCCGCATCATGCTGTTCGACGAGCCGACCTCGGCACTGGACCCGGAAATGATCAAGGAGGTGCTGGAAGTCATGATCGAACTTGCCGTCGAAGGCATGACCATGCTCTGCGTCACCCACGAGATGGGGTTCGCCAAGACCGTGGCGGACCGCGTGATCTTCATGGACGAAGGCGAGATCATCGAGGAGAACAACCCCGCCGACTTCTTCGACAATCCGAAGCACGACCGCACCAAGCTGTTCCTCAGCCAGATCCTGGATCACTGAACACCCGCAAGGCCGGCATGGAATGGGCCGGCCCGGGATCCGTACATCCCCCTTCCGTGGGCCGTGCAGGCGGGAGCTACCCCAGCGTCGCACTCCCGTGGTATTTCCACATCAGCAGCGCCACGGCACTGCGGTGGGGGGACCAGCGCTCCGCGATGGCGGCGGATTCCCTGCCGGTGGGCCGGTCCGGAAGGCCGAGGTGGCGCTGGAGCGCCAATTGCAGCCCCAGGTCATCCTCCGGGAACACGTCCCGGTGACCGAGGGCGAACATGGCGTAGATCTGGCATGACCAGCGGCCGAACCCCCGAACCCTGATCAGCTCCCCGACCACCTCCCGCGTGTCCATCCGGTGCAGTGCGGACAGGTCCAGGTCGCCGCGCCGGATCATGTCCGCCAGGCCCAGCGCGTAGCCGATCTTCTGCCGCGACAGGCCGCATGCACGAAGCCCCGCCTCGCCGCGATTGAGAATCTTCCGCCAGGTGACCGTCCCCCGGCAGGACTTCTCCAGCCTTCGCCGGACAGCGGCGGCGGACCGCGTTGAAACCTGCTGCGAGATGATGATCTGCATCAGGGTGCAGAAACCCGGTTCATGGATACGGGGCTCCGGGTAGCCGATGCGCGCCACCAGGGCGCCGATTTCCGGATCGAGTGATCCCGCCCGGCGAAGCTGGTCGCGCAACCGGCGTCTGTGGCGATTGTCCGGGGAGGGTTGCAAGCCGGGAAGCCGTGGGGAAGTCGGGGGAAGTCGGGGGGTTTCGCCATGGCCGAAGGCGTGAGAATATCATGGATGTTTACCATCGAACCGCGACCCGGATGCCCGGACTAGACATCATCATCCGTCCCGGCGGACTGGAACAGGCAGCGGTGCAATCCCTGCTGCGGGAACATCTCGAGCGGATGGCCGCCATCTCGCCACCGGAAAGCTGCCATGCCCTGGACGCTGCGGGACTGGACCATCCCAGCGTATCGTTCTGGAGTGCCTGGGAAGGCGATGCGCTGGCCGGATGCGGCGCACTCAAGGAACTGGATGCCAGGCACGGCGAGATCAAGTCCATGCGTACCGCCGACGCGTACCTTCGCCGCGGCGTGGCGGCACGAATCCTCGAAACCATACTCGCCACCGCCGGCGGGCGCGGATATGAGCGCCTCAGCCTGGAAACCGGCTCCATGGAGGGATTCGCCCCGGCGCGGACACTCTACGCAAGGTACGGATTCGAATACTGCCCGCCGTTCGGCGGATATGTATCCGACCCCAACAGCCTCTACATGACCCTGAAGCTTGCATGACCCGCCATGTTCCCGCGGCGCTCCTCGCTTTGGCAATCGCGGTTTTGCATTAGAATACCCGGCAGGTAAACACGATTCGCCAGTACGCGCCGCATGCAACTGCTCATCGTAGAAGACGACACGGCCACCGCGGCCTACATCCAGAAGGGGCTTTCCGAGGCGGGCCACAACGCCGACATCTCGACCACGGGGGACGAGGGCCTTGCCATGGCCACCCAGGGCAACTACGACGCCCTGATCATTGACCGCATGCTGCCGAACCTCGACGGGCTGTCGCTGATCTCGTCGCTCCGGGACCGGGGGCTGAAGACGCCCGCGCTGATCCTGAGCACCCTCGGCGAAGTCAGTGACCGCGTGGAAGGGCTGAAAATGGGCGGAGACGACTACCTGACCAAGCCCTTCGCGTTTTCGGAGTTGCTGGCACGGCTGGAGGCGCTGGCACGCCGCAACACCGCCGAGGCCCAGGAAACCACGCTGGTGGTCGGTGAACTGCGCATGGACCTGCTTGGACGTGAAGTCTGGCGGGACGGAACCCCCATCGACCTGCAGCCACGGGAATTCCGGCTGCTCGAATTCCTCATGCGGCACAGCAACCAGGTGGTGACCCGGACCATGCTGCTGGAAAACGTCTGGGACTACAACTTCGATCCCCAGACCAACGTCATTGACGTGCATATCAGCCGCCTGCGCGGCAAGATCGACAAGAATTTCGATACCCAGATGCTGAACACCGTGCGCGGTGCCGGCTACATCCTGCGTGAAAGTCAAGCGTAAACTGTTCCACAGCTATACGTTCCGCCTGGCGCTGCTGTACGCGCTGATTTTCAGCAGTTCCACACTGATCCTGTTCTATTTCTTCTACCTGTTCACCGCCTCCTACATGACGCAGCAGATGGACAACACCATCGAAGCGGAAATCCAGGGGCTGGCGGAACGCTATGACCGGGACGGCCTGGAGGGTCTCACCCGCCTCATCGCCGAACGGGTCAACCGCTCCCAGGGTACCGGAAACTCCCTCTACCTGCTGACCACCTACACCCTGGAACCCCTGGTGGGCAACCTCGACCGCTGGCCGCTCGAGGCTTCCATCGACAATGAAAAGTGGCTGGAGTTTTCCCTGGAAGTCAACGAGCAGACCAACGAAACCCACCTCGCCAGGGCGCGGATATTCCGCCTTCCCGGCCGCTACGGCCTGCTGGTGGGGCGGGACATCCACCAGCTCACCCAGGCAAAGCTGCGGATCGTCCAGGCACTGACCTGGGGGCTCGCCATCATGGTGCTGCTGGCCTTCGTCGGCGGGCTGGTCCTCAGCCGGCGCACGGTACGGAACATCGAACGCATCAACCAGACCGCTCGCAGCATCATGTCGGGAAACCTCTCCCGGCGGGTTGAGATCACCAACCGGAACGATGATTTCGACCAGCTCGCGGCCAACCTGAACCAGATGCTGGACCGTATCCAGACACTGATGGAGGATATCCGGCGGGTGTCGGACAATATTGCGCACGACCTGCGTACCCCGCTCACCCGGCTGAGGCAGCACATGGAGGAGGCGCGCCGGCAGGTGGACTCCGAATCCATCTCCGCAATCAGTCTGGAAAGCGCCATCCGGGAAGCGGATTCCCTGCTGACCACGTTCAACGCCCTGCTCAGGATCGCCAGGATAGAGGCCGGCCAGGTGACCACGGATTTCGCCGTCCTTGATTACCGCACCCTGGTGGAGGACGTGGTGGAGTTCTACGAACCGCTGGCCGAGGAGAAGAAACAGTTCCTCACGGTGGACGCGGGCAACACCATCAAGACGATGGGAGACCGGGACCTCCTGTTCCAGGCCCTCGCCAACGTGATCGAAAACGCCATCAAGTACACCCAGGAAAGCGGTCACATTTCCGTGATCCTGTCCCAGCTGGACAACGATGCCGTGATCACCATCGCCGACAATGGCCCCGGAATCCCCGCGGAGGAGCGCGAGCGGGTGTTCCGCCGCTTCTACCGTCTTGACCGCAGCCGCTCCACGACGGGCAACGGTCTCGGACTCAGCATGGTCGCCGCCGTGGTGACCATGCACCAGGGCCAGATCCGGCTGATGGACAACGATCCGGGACTGAAGACCGTCATGCAGTTCCCGCTTCTCGGCGGCGTCGGCAGCGTCGATCCGCCGCTGGCGGAGGCCGCCTGACCATACGGCATCACAACGACCAGGGCCAATGAAGATTCCGGAATCCGTAACCTCCACCAACAGGATCATCGTGGGCTGCGCCGCCATCGTGGTGGTGATCGCCGGCATGCGCACCGCCAGCGGCATCCTCGCGCCGCTGCTGATGGCGGCGTTCATCTCCATCATCTGCTCGGCGCCGCTGTTCTGGCTCAAGCGCCGCGGCCTCACCAATTCCGTGGCGCTCGTCCTGATTGTGGCGGTTCTCGGACTGGCCGGAGCGGCCGTGGTGGGGCTGATTGCCGGCTCCCTGGACGAGTTCAGCAACACCATCCCGCGCTACCGGGATAATCTCGGTGAGCTCTACAACGACCTGAATTCGCTGCTGGGGCAATGGGGATACGTGATCCCGCTCGAAGGCGTCTACGAGCAGCTGGATCCCAATGCCCTGATCCGGTTCCTCAACTACATGCTGAACGGGCTCAGCGGGATCATCGGCGACGGGCTCATTGTTTTCCTGGCGGTGCTGTTCATCCTGGCAGAGGTGTCGACGCTGCCGGAAAAACTGCGCAGCACCCTGAAGAAGCCCGACGAGTCCATGGCCCACTTCCAGACCTTCATCAGCAAGGTCATCCATTATCTCGGCCTCAAGGCCGCCACCAGCCTGCTCACCGCGGTCTGCGTGTCGGTGATCCTGTGGTTTCTGGAGATCGACTACGTGTTCCTGTGGGCGGTGCTGGCCTTCTTTCTCAACTTCATTCCCTATATCGGCTCCATTCTCGCCGGGTTGCCCGCCGTGGTCCTGGGGCTGATCGATCATGGCCCCCTGGTGGCACTGTGGACCACCCTCGGCTATGTGGCCGTCAACATCATTGTCGGCAACGTCATCGAGACCCGGTGGATGGGCGAGGGCCTGAACCTGTCCTCGTTCGTGGTGTTCGTCTCCCTGATTTTCTGGGGCTGGGTGCTGGGGCCCACCGGCATGTTCCTGTCCATCCCCCTGACCATGTCCATCACCATCGCCCTCGAAAGCAATCCGGAGACGCGCCCGATCGCCCGCCTGATGCGGAACACCCCCCGGGAGCCCTGAACGCGGCCATCGGGCCGCCGGAGATCACTCCAGGCGGATGAGGGCGCCGGCGGGCTGCTCCGTGGAATCCCCGCTGCCGCCGGGCCGGGTCAGGGCCTCGGCCGGCTCGCCGTTCCGTTCGCGGTCGCCGGCCCAGTCGCCCGGGGCGAACCACCGGGAGGCGATCCGGTCGATGGGAACCAGATCGGAAATCCGGTCGAAGCCAAACCGCGGCAACAGGGCCAATCCTCCCGCCACGAGCCCGCCGAGCACCAGGAGGACCAGCACCCGGCGAAGGGCGGAACTGCCGGATTTCCTTCTCCAGGCACGGGGACGGGGACGGGGGCGGGGACGGAACCTGATCCTGCGTCCGGTCGTCTCCCTGCCGGAGCCGATTCCGGCGATCAGGGCGGGTTCAGGTTCCAGTTCGACCCTGCCGACCAGGTCGTCCTCATCCAGTTGCAGCAGCCTGGCATAGGACCTCATGTAGCCCTTGACGAACGTGGGACCAGCCAGCCTTGAATAGTCTCCGGCTTCCAGATCCTTGATCACATCCGCGCCCAGCTTGAGACTTACGGCCACTTCCTCCACCGTGAGGCCCATTTCCATCCTGCACTCCCCAAGCAGTTCTCCCGGGGAAACCGGCGGCCGGGGTGTCGCTTCTGTCAACCCGGATTCATTCATCAAATCGCCTTGCTCGGCCTGCTCATTGCCTCCGCCCGACGGGGCATGGTCAAACGGCGAAGCCCGGTGCAGCAGCCGCCACGGGACCGGTTCTGCGTTTGTTCCCCCGCGGCCGGATCCGGCACCTGGCTGCCGACTTCAAAACGAACCGGACATTCTGATCTTCCCGGTGGGCGGTCAGGCGCCAGCGGCTGCCACGGCCTTCATGCTGAGACGCACCCGGCCCTGCTTGTCCACTTCCAGGACCTTAACCCTGACAACGTCGCCTTCCTTGAGCACATCGCTGACCTGGTCGACCCGCTCGTTGGAGATCTGGGAGATATGCACCAGGCCGTCCCGGCCGGGCAGGATGTTGACGAAGGCGCCGAAGTCCATCAGGCGGACCACCTTGCCCGTGTAGATGGTGTTGACTTCCACGTCGGCGGTAATCTGCTGGATGCGGCGGATGGCTTCCTGGGCCGCGGAATTGTCGGTGGAGGCGATCTTCACCGTGCCGTCGTCATCAATATCGATGGTGACGCCGGTTTCATCCGACAGGGCGCGGATCGTGGAACCGCCCTTGCCGATGACATCGCGGATCTTCTCGGGGTTGATGGTGATGGTGACGATCCGGGGCGCGTAGTCGGACATTTCCTCCCGCGGCACGGAAATCACCCTGGCCATCTCCCCCAGGATATGCAGCCGCCCTTCCCTGGCCTGGGACAGCGCCTGCTGCATGATTTCCCGGGTGATGCCGTCGATCTTGATATCCATCTGCAGCGCGGTGATGCCCTGGTCGGTGCCGGCCACCTTGAAGTCCATGTCGCCCAGGTGATCCTCGTCCCCGAGGATGTCGGTGAGCACGGAGAAACGATCGCCCTCCTTGATCAGCCCCATGGCAACGCCGGCCACGGCGGACTTCACCGGGACTCCGGCATCCATCAGCGCCAGGCTGGTGCCGCAGACACTGGCCATGGAACTGGAACCGTTGGACTCGGTGATTTCGGAGACGACCCGGATCGTGTACGGAAACTCTTCCTGGTCGGGAACCACGGCGAGAATGCCGCGCTTGGCCAGCCGTCCATGACCGATCTCGCGGCGTTTCGGGCTGCCCACCCTGCCGGTCTCGCCGACACAATAGGGCGGAAAATTGTAGTGCAGCATGAAATTGTCGCGATATTCGCCGTCAAGCGCATCGATGATCTGCGCATCGCGCTCGGTGCCGAGCGTCGCCACGACAATGGCCTGGGTCTCGCCGCGGGTGAACTTGGCGGAACCGTGGGTTCTCGGAAGCACACCGGTTTCGATGTTGATGGGGCGCACGGTACGGGTGTCCCGGCCGTCGATCCGCGGATTGCCGTCCAGGATCTGGCTGCGCACCACGTTCTTCTGCAGCTTCTTGAACTCGTCCAGCACGGCGCTGCGGACATCCTCCGCCGTGCCTTCGGGACACAGTTCCTCCAGCAGCGCCTCCTTCACTTCGGCAACGGCGTTCTGGCGCTCCACCTTGTCGCTGATCCTGAACGCCCCTGCGATCCGTTCCCTGCAGAGGCCGGCAACGGTCCCCGCCAGGGAGGTGTCCTGCGCCGGCGGCTGCCAGTCCCACCGGGGCTTGCCGGCTTCCCGGCCCAGCTCCCGCGCCGTCCGGATCACGGCCTGGAGTGCCTCGTGGCCGAACATCACGGCGCCCAGCATCTCGTCCTCGGACAGTACGTTGGCCTCGGATTCCACCATCAGGACGGCGTTTTCCGTCCCCGCCACCACGAGGTCCAGGCGGGACTGCTCCTGCAGCTGGGTGCGGGTGGGATTGAGTACGTACTGGCCGTCGATGTATCCCACCCGGGCGGCGCCGATGGGACCGTTGAACGGAATGCCGGACACCTCGAGCGCCGCCGAAGCGCCGATCATGGCGACGACGTCGGGGTTGATTTCCGGATCCACCGACAGCACCGTGCAGATGATCTGGACCTCGTTCATGTAGCCGTCGGGAAACAGGGGGCGGATGGGACGGTCGATGAGGCGGCAGGTGAGCACGGCGTTTTCAGAAGGGCGGCCTTCCCGCTTGAAGAATCCGCCGGGAATGCGGCCTACGGCATAGTTGCGCTCCTCGTAGTCCACGGTCAGGGGAAAGAAGTCCTGCTGGCCGGGTTCCCTGCGCCCCACCACGGTTACCAGAACGACCGTGTCACCCATACTGGTGACCACCGCGCCGTCAGCTTGTCTTGCCGTTGCGCCGGTTTCCAGGCGCACCTCGTTTTGACCGTACTGAAAGGTCTTGATTACTCTGTTCACTTAATGTGTCTCCAGCGCCTGGCGCGGTAGATTCCGGGGGGGGTTATTTCCGCAGGCCAAGTTTTGCAATGAGGGCACGATAGCGCTCGATATCGGTCTTTCGCAGGTAACTCAGCAGCTTGCGCCGATGGTTTACAAGCCGCAGCAGCCCCTGGCGGGAATGGTGGTCGTGGATATGGGTTTTGAAATGTCGGGAGAGATCCTCGATGCGCGCCGTCATGAGCGCGATCTGGACTTCGGGCGATCCGGTATCCCCCTCGCTGCGCCGGTGCTCTTTCACCACGGCAGCCTTGTCTTCGGCAGTCAAAGCCATTGAAAACCTCTAAAGGAAATTGAATACATGTGCCGAAGTAGGGAAGCACTGCCCGAACCTCGTACACCGTACCCCCGGACCGTGAGCCGGACAGGGGAGGCGTATTCTAGCGGCACGCCCGGCCGGTCACAACCCTGAAACCCCGAAAGATCAGGATTTTTGACCCGTGAGGCGGTATAATCCCGCGCCTTTCAATCGCCGTACACTTTGACAAAGATCGGATGTTCCAATGAAGCTTGATCGGGTTGGATTCGTGGGCTGGCGCGGTATGGTGGGGTCCGTCCTCATGCAGCGCATGATGCAGGAAAATGACTTCTCCCGCATGGGGGAGGCCGTGTTCTTCACCACGTCCCAGACCGGCCAGCCCGGCCCGGATATCGGTCGGGACAGCGGCACACTCGTCGACGCCACCGACCTGGATGCCCTGGGTGCCTGCGACGTGATCGTCACCTGCCAGGGCGGCGGCTACACCTCGGACGTCCATCCCCGCCTGCGCGCCGGCGGCTGGAACGGCTACTGGATCGACGCCGCCTCCACCCTGCGCATGTCCGGTGACGCCGTCATCATCCTGGATCCCGTCAACCTGCCGCTGATCCGGGACGGACTGGACCGCGGCCTGAAGGATTTCATCGGCCCCAACTGCACCGTCAGCCTGATGATGCTGGCGCTGGACGGGCTGCTCGGCGAGAACCTGGTGGAATGGATTTCCGTGGCCACCTACCAGGCCGTATCCGGCGCCGGGGCGCGCCAGATGCGGGAATTCATCCGGCAGATGGGCATGGTGCACAGCCGTGCGGCAACCCTGGTGGACAACCCGGACAGCAGCATCCTGGATATCGACCGGCAGGTGCTCGAGACCCTGCAGTCGGCGGATCTGCCGGTGCAGGAGATCGGCTATCCCCTGACGGGGAACCTGCTGCCCTGGATCGACGGGGACCTCGATTCGGGCATCAGCCGCGAGGAATGGAAGGGCTCCGTGGAAACCAACAAGATCCTTGGCCGCGACGGTACGCCCATTCCCATCGAAAGCACCTGCATCCGCGTCGGGACCATGCGCTGCCACAGCCAGGCGCTCACCCTGAAACTGAACCGGGATCTGCCGCTGGCGGAAATCGAGGCGCTGGTGGACGGCGCCAACGACTGGGTTCATGTCGTGCCCAACCAGCGCGAGGCGTCCCTCAGGGACCTGACGCCGGCGAAGGTGACCGGCACGCTCGACATTCCGGTGGGCCGCATCCGCAAGCTCAACATGGGTCCCGGGCACGTGGCCGCCTTCACGGTGGGCGACCAGTTGCTCTGGGGCGCGGCGGAGCCGCTCAGGCGGATGCTGTGCATCCTCTCGGAGCACGGGGTCAGGGGGCAGGGCCGGGAGGAAGACTCCGCGCGGACCGCCCGGGTGGCTGCCGCCTAGGTTTTCCGTCCCGCGGCAGGGGCTCGCCCGGGATTGTCGCCGGCTCCCGCTTCCATTCCCAGGGGATCACGACCGCCCGGCTGCGCCGGGTTCCGCCGGTGCCTTCCGTGCGCCCCGTGGAACCCGCCCGCGCTCGGGCTGTAATCTCAGGCCGCAGCCGTCAGCTGGTTGCCGAGAACGCTCTTCAGTGCCGCCAGGCAGTAGTCGACGTTTTCCGGCCGCGCGACCTCGCCCATCAGGCCGATGCGCCAGATCTTGCCGGACAGATCGCCCAGGCCGGCGCCGATTTCGAGATCATGCTTGGCCAGCAGTTCCCGGCGGAGAGCAGCGTCATCCACGCCCTCGGGAATCCTGACCGCGTTCAGCTGCGGCAGCCGCGCGGATTCCTCCACGAGCATCTCGAGGCCCAGGTCCTGCAGCCCCCTGACCAGGCGTTCATGGCAGTCCCGATGGCGCTGCCAGGCGTTTTCCAGGCCCTCCTCATGCAGCATGACCAGCGCTTCGTGGAGGGCATAGATGGCATTGACCGGCGCGGTATGGTGGTAGCTGCGCCCGCCGGCGCTGTCCCAGTAGCCCATGACCAGGCTGAGATCGAGAAACCAGCTCTGCACCCTGCTCCCGCGTGACCGGATCTTTTCCAGGGCCGCCGCGCCGAAGGTCACCGGCGAAAGCCCGGGCATGCAGGACAGGCATTTCTGGCTGCCGGAATACACCGCGTCCAGTTGCCACTCGTCGACCAGCAACGGCACGCCCGCGAGCGAGGTCACCGCGTCGACAATGACCAGGGCGCCTTGCCGATGGGCCAGGTCGGTGATCGCCCGGGCATCGCTCAGGGCCCCGGTGGAGGTTTCCGCGTGCACGAAGGCCACGACTTTCGTATCCGGATGCCGGTCCAGGGCCTCGGCAACCTTCGCCGGGTCCACCGGGGCGCCCCAGGGATCCTCCACCACCACGGCGACTCCGCCGGACCGCTCCACGTTCTCCTTCATGCGTCCGCCGAAGACGCCGTTGACGCATACGATGACCTTGTCCCCCGGCTCCACCAGGTTCACGAAGCACATCTCCATGCCGGCGGACCCCGGCGCGCTGACCGGCATGGTCAGGGCGTTCCCGGTCCGGAACGCGTGTTGGAGCAGTGCCTTGGTTTCGTCCATCAGGCCGGCGAAGGCCGGATCGAGGTGGCCGATGGTAGGGCGACCGGAGGCGGCAAGCACACGGGGATGGACCATAGTGGGTCCCGGCCCCATCAGCCTCCGCGGGGGCGGAGTAAAGGGTTGATACATTGGAAAATCCTGAAAAAATTGAACCTGTTATGGTAATCGGGCATGGCACGCCGGATGATCAGTTATATTTATCTGGAATATAAATTTCACTGATTTTTTCGCATGCCGCATTTGTGGCAGCTTATGCGGTCCGGAGCGCCCGCATGGGACCCGCACCCGGCGCGGGGCGACAATTCGCGCACAGGCCCAGTAATTGGCTGCAGCCCAACGGGGAATCGAATACAATCTGCGCCGTTTTCATTTTGCCTTCTCCTGGACCGGATCGTCCGCCCCGGTCCGGAGGCGGTCATGAGCCCGAACATTTCCGACCATGAATATCCTGATCGCAGACAGCTTTCCCGATACACACCGGCTTGAGCTCGAGAATCTGGGACACCGGGTCACCATGAACCCGGCTCTGGATGAGCACACGCTCACCGGGGCCATCGGCGGCCACGACATCCTGGTGGTGCGCAGCACCCGGGTGAATGCTGCCACCCTGGATGCGGGAACCGGCCTCAGGCTGGTGGTCCGCGCCGGCGCGGGCACCAACACCATCGACTGCGCCCGGGCAGCAAGCAGGGGCATCCGGGTCTGCAACGTGCCCGGCGCCAATGCCCTGGCGGTGGCGGAACTGGTCCTCGGCCTGATCATCTGCATCGACCGCAACCTCGCCGACAACGTGGCGGACCTCAGAAACGGCGTCTGGAACAAGAAGAAATACAGCAAGTCCCGCGGGCTCTGCGGGCAGAAACTCGGCATACTGGGCATGGGCGCCATCGGCCTTGCCGTGGCGGAACGCGCCCGAGCCTTCGGCATGCAGGTGTTTGCCGTGCACAGGGACGGCCGTGACCGGGCCACCGCCGCGCGCATGTCCGCGGCGGGCATCACCGAACTCGAGAGCCAGGAGGCCCTCCTTCAGGAATGCGACATCGTGACCATTCATCTGCCGGCCACCGAAAAAACCCGGGGAATGGTCAACGGGGATTTCCTGGCACGGATGAAGCCGGGCGCGATGCTGATCAATTCATCCCGCGGGGAACTGGTGGACGAGGCGGCCCTGCTGCATGCCATCGAAACCAGGGGCATCCGCGCGGGGCTTGACGTCTACCACAACGAACCCGCCGGCGGGGAGGGCGACTTCGAATCCGCCATTGCCCGTCATCCGGCGGTTTGCGGCACCCACCACATCGGCGCGTCCACCGCCCAGGCGCAGACCGCCGTGGCGGACGGGGTTGTTGCTATCATCCAGGCCTTCGAGAACGGCGAGGTGCGCAACTGTGTCAACGCCTGAAATCCCCGGGGCGCCCGGGAATATCCGGCGGCAAGTCCCCCGCGTGAACACCCTGCAAAGAAAGCATTCCACTTTTCCGAAATGAGTCCCATGTCCAGCCGCAAACACAATTTCAGTGCCGGGCCCTGCACCCTGCCCCTCACGGTTCTCGAGGAGGCCCAGGCCGAGTTCGTCGATTACCAGGGTGCCGGCATGTCGCTCATCGAGATGAGCCACCGGGGAAAGCATTTTGACGCGGTGGCCAACGAAGCCATGGCGCTGGCCATGGAGGTGTCCGGGGCGCCCGACGATTTCACCGTGCTGTTTCTCCAGGGCGGGGCGATCCTGCAGTTTTCCATGGTGCCCATGAACCTGCTGAAACCCGGACTCAGGGCGGGCTATCTCAATACCGGCACCTGGGCCAAGGGCGCCATCACCGATGCCCGTGAATACGGCGATGTCTACGTCGCCTGGGACGGAGAAGCCGACAACTACGCACGCATGCCCGCGGGCGGCGAGATCGGGATCGAGGACGGTACCCGCTACCTGCATGTCACCAGCAACGAGACGATCGGCGGCATCCAGCTCCGCGAATGGCCGACGGTGGACGTGCCCATGGTGGCGGACATGTCGTCCGACTACCTGTCGAGACCCATTCCCTGGGAGAGGTTCGATCTCGTCTACGGCGGGGTCCAGAAAAATCTCGGTCCCGCAGGCATGGCGGTGGTCTTCGTGCGCAAGGCCATCCTGGAAGAGACCAACCGGGACATCGGCCGCTACCTGCGCTACGACATCCAGGCATCCAAGCTGTCCATGTTCAACACGCCGCCGGTGTTCACCATCTACATGCTCGGCAAGGTGCTCCGGTGGATGCGGGACGAAGGCGGAATTCCCGAAATGGAGGCCCGCGCAGCGGCAAAGGCCGCCCTTCTCTACGACACCATCGACCAAAGCGGGGGCTTCTACCGGTGCCCCGTGGACGTGGCGTCCCGTTCACACATGAACGTGGTGTTCCGCCTGCCGAGCGAGGACCTCGAAGCGCGGTTCCTCGGCGAGGCGGCCGGTGCGGATCTGCTGAACCTGGAGGGCCACCGCAACGTCGGGGGCTGCCGCGCCAGCATCTACAACGCCCTCCCCCATGAGAGCGTGGCCGCCCTGACGGATTTCATGCGGTCCTTCCAGGCCGACAACGGCTGACCCCGCCCCGTAGACCATGCCGAAGATCAAACCATTCGACGGGTATCTGGTCCGGAACGAAGTGGCGGCCACGGTGGTTGCACCGGAATACGATACCGTGCCGGCGGACCAGCGGCGCGCGTTCGCCGACGCCAACCCGCAGAACTTCCTCAATACCATCCGCCTGCTGGATGATTTCGATCCGGCCTGCCCGCCCACCCAGGACGAGCTGATCGAGTTCAACCGGGGCAACCTCGAGCGCCTGCTCGGCGAGGGCCTGTTCGACCGCATCGAAGACCCCTGCATCTACATCTACGAACTCAACCACTTCGATCACACCCAGTCCGGCATCGTCTGCGAGATCTCCGCCGACGAATACGACCGGGGCCATGTCAAGAAGCACGAGAACACCCGCCGGAACCAGGAGAACCTGCTGACGCACTACCAGAAGGAGATCGGCGTCGCCTCCTGCCCGATTTCACTGGCATATACGGCCAACGAGGAAATCGACCGTTTCATCCGCGAACAGCAGAAAGCCCCGCCCATGCTGGAATTCACCACCGGGGACGATGTCTATCAGCGTGTCTGGTGCATCGGGGAAGCATCGCTGCAGGAGGAACTTTCCCGGCTGTTCGAATCCGTTGAGGACACCTACCTGACGGATGGCCACCACCGGGCTGCATCCGGCTGGCGCTACACGGAACTGATGCGGAAGGAACGGGGAGGTGACGGGAACCAGCCCCATGAACAACTGCTGGTCGCCCTATTCTCCGACCACGAACTCAAGCTGCTGCCCTATCACCGCTGCGTTCGGGACCTCGGGAACCTGGACCAGGCGGCATTCCTCCATGCCCTGGAACAGGACTTCCGCGTCTCGGTAGCCGAGGACCAGGCCGACTGCCTGCCCGAAGCGCATGGTGAATTCGGCATGTATCTCGACCATACCTGGTACCGGCTGGCCATCAGGCCGGAACTGGTTGACTGGGATGATCCGGTGGCCTGCCTGGACGTTTCCCTGCTGCAGGACCACATTCTCGGGCCGGTTTGCGGTATCCATGATTTCCGGTCCGACCCCCGTCTCGGCTACGTATCCGGCGTGGAAGGCAAGCAGGGGCTGGAACAGAAGGTCCGCGAAGGCTGGGCGGTCTCGTTCGCCTGCCATGCCACCGCCATGGACCAGCTCTTCCACGTCGCCGATGCAGGCGCACTGATGCCGCCGAAATCCACCTATTTCGACCCGAAGACCCGCTCCGGCATCTGGGTAAGGCGCAAGTAGGGACGCCCTGGCTGCCCGGCCCGGGGTCGGGGCGGGGATGCCCCCCGTTGAACCGGTTCCGCCGGGACTTCAGCAGCCCGCCAGCCCGCCGCAGGTGACGCGGGGCAGACCCGCCAGGTCATGCAGGGTTTCCACCCGGACGAAACCGGCGTCCCCGAACATCTCCGCCACCGCCGCCGCCTGTTCATACCCGTGTTCCAGTATGAGGTGACCGCCGGGCACGATGAACGGCGGCGCCGATGCGATGACGGTGCCGAGGTCGGCCAGTCCGCTCTTTCCGGCCACCAGTGCATCCGCCGGCTCGTGGCGGACCTCGCCAAGCAGGCATGGGTCATTCGCATCCACGTAGGGCGGATTGGCCAGAACCAGGTCGAATTGTTCGCCCGCCACCGCGGAAAACCAGTCCGAAACCAACAGCCGCACGTTCGCCGCACCGTGCCTGGCCGCATTCATGCGGGCCACCCCGATCGCCGGCAGGGAACGGTCCACCGCGGTGATGCGGGATTCCGGCCGTTCCCTGGCCACGGCCAGGGCAATGGCGCCGCAGCCGGTGCCGAGATCGAGAATCCGCGAGGCTCCCGCCGGCAGCCTGGCGAGTCCCTGCTCCACCAGAAGTTCCGTTTCCGGGCGTGGGATCAGGACGTCCGGCGTCACCTGCAGGCGCATCGACCAGAATTCCCGATGTCCGACCAGGTAGGCCACGGGCATGCCCCGGGCACGCTCCCCGACCTGCCTGAAGAAGGCCCTGGACACGGCATCCGCCAGGACACTGTCCGGATGGGAGAGCAGCCAGGCCCGGCCCTTCCCGAGCTGATGCGCAAGCAGCACCTCCGCATCCAGCCGGGCAGTGTCCGTCTCGCCTTCCCGGAGTATTTCGGTCGCCCGGTCGAGCGAACGGGAGATGCTGCCGGTCACGCCCCGGTGTTCAGCTCGGCCAGCTGAACGGCCTGGTTTTCCGTGACCAGGGGTTCAATCACCTGGTCCAGGTCGCCGCCCATGATATCGACCAGCCGGTAGAGGGTCAGGTTGATGCGATGGTCCGTGACCCTGCCCTGGGGATAGTTGTAGGTGCGTATGCGCTCGGACCGGTCACCGCTGCCGACCAGGGACTTGCGTGTGCTGGCCTCCGTCTCCCGCTGCCTTTGCAGTTCGGCTTCCAGCAGCCTGGATGCCAGCATGGACATGGCTCTGGCCCGGTTCTTGTGCTGGGAGCGCTCGTCCTGGCATTCCACCACGATACCGCTCGGCAGGTGCGTGATCCGGATGGCGGAATCGGTCTTGTTGACGTGCTGGCCGCCGGCGCCGGACGCGCGATAGGTATCCACCCTGAGATCCGCGGGGTTGAGTTCCACCGCATCCACCTCCTGGGCTTCGGGCAGCACCGCCACCGTGCAGGCCGACGTGTGGATCCGCCCCTGGGACTCGGTTTCCGGCACCCGCTGCACGCGGTGGGCGCCGGACTCGAACTTGAGGCGGGAATAGGCGCCCTGCCCCACGATGCGGGAGATGATTTCCCTGTACCCCCCGTGTTCGCCTTCGCTGCGGCTCAGCACCTCCACCTGCCAGCCCCGGACCTCGGCGTAGCAGCCGTACATCCGGAACAGGTCACCGGCGAAGATGGCCGCCTCGTCGCCCCCGGTGCCAGCGCGGATCTCGAGGAAGATGTTGCGGTTGTCGTTGGGGTCCCGGGGCAGCAGGAGTTTTTTCAGCTCGTCCTCGCGCTCCGCCAGGCCCGATTCGAGCCCGGGCAGCTCCTCCCTGGCCATGTCGCGGATGGAGTGGTCGTCGTCCTCAAGCATCTGCCGCGCCTCCTCGACCTGGCTCTCCAGCTCCCGGAAACCGTCAAACGCCATCACGACCGGTTCGATCTCCGACAGCTCGATGGACAGGCGGCGGAATTCATCCTGCTTGAGGGCCGTGTCCGGTTCGGACAGGAGCGCATGGATTTCCCCATGCCGGTCCCGTATCTGCTGGAGCCTTTCGCGGGTGGAGGAGTTCATGGGCACAGGAACTGGTTTCGGGTCATGACGGAACGGACCGGGCCGGGCCGGCGCCGGCCGGAAAATCCGGGCTAGAGCCCGAAGAGCTTGCGTGCGGCGGACAGCAGTCCGGGGTTGCCCTCCATGTCTGCCTGCTTGAGCTGCTGGCTGGGATGATGGGCGAACTTGTTGGACAGGTCCCGCGCCAGCTGCTCGAGCACCTGTTCGGGCTCCCCGCCCCTGGCCAGGCGCGCCCTGGCCTTGTCCAGTTCCTCCTTGCGGATGTCGTCCACCCGGCCGCGGAACGTCCGGATGACGGGTTCGGATTCCAGCGACCGCATCCAGCGCATGAACCGCACCACCTGCAGGTCGATGATGCTCTCGGCTTCGCGGGCCGCCCGCTCCCGCATGTCCCGGCCCTGCTCCACGACGCCCTGCAGGTCGTCGACGGTGTACAGGTACACATCCGGCAGTTCCCCCACCTGGGACTCGACGTCCCGGGGCACCGCCAGGTCGAGAATGAAGATCGGACGGTGCCGGCGCTGGCGGATGGCTCCCTCCACCGCACCCTTGCCCAGAATGGGCAGCGTGCTTGCGGTGGACGACACGATGATGTCTGCCTGGTGCAGGCGGTCCGGTATCTCGGCAAGGGCGATGGCTTGGCAGTCCACCGCCTCGGCCAGCCTCCGCGCCCGTTCCACCGAGCGGTTCGCAACGATCAGTTTCCGCACCCGCTGTTCCTTCAGGTGACGGGCCACCAGCTCGATGGTTTCCCCGGCGCCGATGAGCAGGACGGTGAGTGACGCCAGGTCCGCAAACACCCGGGAGGCCAGGCTGACGCCGGCGTAGGCCACGGAAACCGGGCTGGAACCGATGGCCGTGTCCGTACGCACCTGCTTGGCCACGCTGAAGGTATGCTGGAACAACCGGTTGAATACCTTGCCGGTGGTGCCGGCCGCGCTGGCGCGCTGGAAGGCATCCTTCATCTGTCCCAGGATCTGGGGTTCCCCCAGCACCATCGAGTCGAGACCGGATGCCACCCTGAAGGCGTGTTTCACGGCCTGCTCGTCGGGGTAGACGTAGAGGCTGCGGCTGAGCTCCCCCTCGCCCAGTCCGGCATGCGCCGACAGCCAGTCCACCACCCGTTCGCGGTTGATCCGGGTGTTGCCGCAATACAGTTCGGTACGATTGCAGGTGGACAGGATGGCGGCCTCGGTCGCAATGCGCGATTTCGCCAGGTCGTCCAGTGCCTCGCCCATGACATCCGGGCCGAAAGCCACCCGTTCGCGCAGATTCACGGGCGCGGTTTCATGATTCAGACCCAGGGCCAGAAGGTGCACGGAACGAAATTGGCAGCGATTCTTTATGTCGTTGTATTATAATGCCGGGATGGAGAAATGTCCGTACCCCGTGGGATGCTAAGGCGATGCGGCGAGATACCGTGCAGGGAGAATCAGGTGTACGACCGGACCCGGTTGCGTCCGGTTTACGCGAGCATGACGGCACGGGAAAACGCCGGCCTGCATGCAACCTGTCCCTACGCGCCATGTACCATCATTCCACCGCAGCCCGGCTGACCGCCCGGCGGCATCCATGAGCGGCCATTCGCAGCAAGTCCCGCAAGGCCTTTTCGCCGGCATCCGGCCGGCACCCGCCCTGATCGCGCTCCTGCTCGGCCTGTCGCTGGGCGCCTGTGCGCCCGCCGTGACACCACCCGGAGAAGTGCCGTCGGGGGCGGAACCCGGGACCGGCCCCGGGGCCGCGATCGACGGTGACCCCGCCCACGCGGGAATGCCTGACCGGCCCGGCACCGAAGACTCCGAACTGACGCCCGAGCTTTTGTACGATGTGCTGGTGGCGGCAGTGGCCAACCAGCGCAACCGTCCGGATCTGGCGCTGGACGCACTTGTGCGCGCCGTCTACCTGTCCAGGAACCGGCATCTGGCGGTCAACGCCATCCAGCTTGCGCTGCGGCTCGGGGAAAACCAGCAGGCCATCGACCTCTCACGCCTGCTGCTGGCCCGGGACCCGGACAATACCAGCGCGGTGTTCACCCTGGCCACCGCCCAGATCCGCAATGAAATGGCGGAAGACGCGGCCGACACGCTGCTGGACCTGGTGGACAGCCAGGACATCGACGGAGAAGCGGTACTGCAGGAGGTGGCCGGCATCATCGCCCGCCAGAAGGAACCCGCCAGGACCTATTTGCGTGACCGCCTGGACCGGGCGATGGATGAAGGAAATGTCATGGCCATCTTCACGGCGGCCCTGGTTGCCGCCCGTCTCGAAGAGTCCGATCAACACCGCAGCCTGCTGGAACTGGTGCTCAGCCGCATGCCCGAGTGGGAGACCGCGGCCATATTCAAACTCGCCCACATTGCGGACAATGAACGCGAACAGCTGGACTCGTGGGCGGAAGAATTTCTCGAGACCAGCCCGTCTGCGGAACGCTTTCGCATCCAGTACGGTCACCTCCTGATCCTGGATGAGCGCCTGGAAGATTCCCTGTACCAGTTCAGCACCGTCCTTGAATTCAATCCGGAATCCGCCGACGCCCTGTTCGCGGCCGCGGTGGTGAACATGGAACAGGAGGAATACGAGACCGCCGAGCCGCTCTTTCGGCGCTACCTCGCCGGAAACGGCAACGCCGACCAGGCCCGCATCTATCTGGCGGAGATGCTGATCGACCAGGAGCGGTACGGCGATGCCTCCCCGCTGCTGCGCCAGGTGCAGTCCAGCCGTCACTACCTGGAGGCCCAGATCATGCTCTCCGGGGTCATCGCGCGGCAAAGCAACGTGGAGGCCGGGCTCAGCCACCTGCGCGGCATCGACGCCAACGGCGAGGAGGAATCCGTGCGCCTGATCCTGGAACAGGATCTGCTCCTCAGGGAATTCAGTCTCATGGAGCGGTCCATGGCACTGCTCACGGAGGCGCTGGTGGAGCGGCCGGAACATCCGAGCCTGCTGTACAGCCGCGGCCTCCTGGCCGCCCAGCTGAACAGGATCGACGTGATCGAACAGGATATGCGGTTGCTGATCGAACTGCAGCCTGACAATGCCCATGCATACAACGCGCTGGGCTACACCCTGGCGGACCAGACGGACCGTCTGGACGAGGCGCTGGCACTCATCACCAGGGCGCTGGCGCTTCTTCCCGAGGATCCGTACATCCTGGACAGCATGGGCTGGGTGCAGTACCGGATAGGGGATATGGACCGGGCGCTGGAATATCTCGTGCAGGCCTGGGACCACAAGAAGGACGCGGAAATCGCGGCCCACCTGGGAGAGGTGCTCTGGGTTCTCGGCCGCAGAGCCGAAGCCGAGGATATCTGGGCGCAGGGGAAGGAAACCGGTCCGGACAACACCACCCTGCTCAAGACCATCGACCGGTTCCTCGACGACGAATCCGACCGGCACGCGGTGTACACCCGGGGAGCGTCCCGGCACCTGACCCTGAAGCCGGCCGTCAACGCCTGAGACAGGCGAAGCCCCGGCCCGACCCAGGACAATGTCAGCCCGATTCACCGGTTTCAGGCAGGTCCTTCTGGTACTGGCGGTATCCATCCTGTCCGCCTGTGCCACGCCCACCCCGATGGAAGAATTCACGCGCGAGGAAGCCCTGGCCCGGTGGGAAACCATACGCGGGGAACTGGCCACCATCGACCACTGGTCCCTGAAGGGCAAGATGGGGGTGCGGACCGGTCCCAAGGGCGGCAGTGCCACGCTCAAGTGGCGCTATGCCCCTGACAGCCAGGAAATCGAGCTCTACGGCCCGTTCGGCGGTGGCCGGGTCATCATCAACGTGGACGGCAGCGGTGCGGTGCTGCGGGACACCAAGGGCCGGGTGATCCACGGCAAGTCCGCCTCGGAAGTCCTGTATCTGAGACTCGGCTGGCACGTGCCGTTCGACCACCTCGCCGACTGGGCGCGGGGACTCCCGGGCGACGGGGCCAGGGAAGTCGTCATTGACGGAACGGGGCGGCTCAGGCGCATGGTGCAGGACAACTGGCGCATCGAGTACCAGGAATACGAGTCCCAGGGAAACACCCTGCCCGGTTTCGCCCTGCCGGCGAAGCTGCAGGTTTCCGCCCTGCCCGGCACCATGGAAATCTATGCCGACGACGGCGAGTACCTTGGGGACGAACTCAATGTCAAGGTCATTTTGAATCGCTGGTGGGAAATTGAACGAAATTCCTCCTGATGCCCGACTCCTCTCGCCTGCGAAGATAAATCTGTTCCTGCATGTGACCGGGCGGCGCCCGGACGGATACCATCTGCTGCAGACCTGGATGCAGTTTCTCGACTGGGGCGACAGGATGCTGTTCCGGACCAACCGCAAGGGCCTGATCCGGCGGCACGATGAACACCCCTACACGCTGCCGGCCGCCGATCTCAGTATCCGCGCCGCCGAAGTCCTGAGACAGGCCGCCGGCAGGCCGGAGCTGGGCGCCGACATCACGCTGGAAAAACGCGTGCCGCCCGGCACCGGCCTGGGCGGCGGCAGCAGCAATGCCGCCACCACACTGCTGGTCCTCAACCGCCTCTGGCGACTGCATCTGTCCGCAGCGCAATTGCGCGACCTCGGCCGGGGGCTCGGCGCCGACGTGCCGGTCTTCCTGCATGGCGCTTCCGCCTGGGCGGAAGGCACCGGAGACCTGCTGACGACGATGTGCCCCCCCGCGGGCTGGGTGGCGGTGGCCCTGCCGGGCGTTGCGGTTTCCACTGAATCGATTTTCTCGGACCCCGGCCTGCGCAGGGACCATCCCCCGGTTGCCGTCCGGGACTACACGGCCGGGCTTACCGGCAACGACCTGGAGGCGGTCACCTTTCAGCGCCACCCGGAAGTGGCCGCGGCCCACCGCTGCCTGTCGCGGTTCGGCCCCGCAAGGATGAGCGGCACCGGCAGCGCGGTGTTCGTGCCCCTGCCGACCCGCGAAGCCGCCGAACAGGTCATCGGCCAATTGCCCGACGGGATGACGGGATTGGCCGCCCGGCGCCTGAACCTAAGTCCGCTCAAGGACTGGATGCCCGGTACGGAGTCCTGAACGGTTCCCGGGCGTTGACACCGACCGGTCCGGTATTGACAATACCGCGTTTTTTGCCCGGGGCGTCCCGGCGCGTTCCCGCATGCGGCCGTCAGCCCGACCCCGCCCGGCGCCCGTGGCGGGGCGGTTGCCTGAAAAATTATCGGAAATGCGCTAGTATCCCCTGCCGGGTCGGACCGGCTGACCGAGGTCATTCTCGGCGCCGTTTCCGGTTCCCTGTTCACCGATTACCGCATTCAACTGAAACCAGAATTTGGGGTGTAGCCAAGCGGCCTAAGGCACCGGGTTTTGATCCCGGCATTCGGAGGTTCGAATCCTCCCACCCCAGCCATTGATTGTGAGAGGAATCTTCGTGTCACTTGACAATCTCTCGGTTTTTGCGGGCAACGCAAACCCTGAACTGGCGCTTGAGGTGGTACAGAGTCTCGGCATACCCCTGGGCAAGGCGTCGGTGGGAACCTTCAGCGACGGCGAGATCAACGTCGAGATCATGGAAAACGTCCGGGGCCGCGACGTTTTCGTGATCCAGCCCACCTGTGCCCCGTCTAACAACAACCTGATGGAACTCCTGGTGATGATCGACGCCCTGAACCGTTCCTCCGCCGGCCGGATCACCGCGGTGATGCCGTATTTCGGCTATGCCCGCCAGGACCGGCGGCCGCGGACCGCGCGGGTGGCGATCACGGCCAAGCTGGTGGCATCCATGATCAAGTCGGCCGGCGCGGACCGGGTCCTGACCATGGACCTGCACGCCGACCAGATTCAGGGGTTTTTCGACATTCCCTGCGACAACATATACGGCTCCCCGGTCCTGATGGGGGAGATCTGGCGCAAGCGCCTGTCCAATCCCGTCGTGGTTTCCCCCGACGTGGGGGGGGTGGTGCGTGCCCGGGCCATGGCGAAACAACTGGAGACAGAACTGGCGATCATCGACAAGCGGCGCCCGCGGGCGAACGAGGCCAAGGTGATGCATATCATCGGCGAGGTCGAGGGCCGTTCATGCATCATGATTGACGACATGGTGGACACCGCCAACACACTGTGCGAGGCGGCGGAGGCCCTGAAGGACCGCGGCGCGGTGAAAGTGGTGGCGACCTGTACCCACGCGGTGCTGTCCGGCGAGGCGATCAAGCGCATTGCCGAGTCCGCCCTGGACGAGTTGCTGGTCACCAATTCCATCCCGTTGAGCGAGGAAGCGCAGGACTGCGCCATGATCACGCAGCTCAGCGTGGCGGAGCTGCTGGCGGAGTCCATTCGCCGGATTACCACCGGGGACTCCATCAGCAACCTGTTCATTGACTGACCGGAACTGGGGCCGGCCCCCTGCGGGAGGCCCCCGAATGAATTTTGTTTGACTAACGGCCCCATGGGCCAATGGAAAGTGAGAGAAACCACAAATGAGTGAAGAAGTCGTTCTGAAGGCCCGGATCCGGGCACGAACCGGCACCAGCCTGGTACGCCGCCTGCGCAAGGAAGGCGATGTCCCGGCGGTTCTGTACGGCGCCGGCAAGGAGAACCTGAGTATCGCGGTGAACCACGATCTCCTGTTCCACAGCCTGGAACGGGAGGAGTTCTTTTCCCAGGTGATCACCATTGATACCGACGGCAAGAGGGAAAGGGCGATCCTGCGCGATGTCCAGCGCCATCCCCACAAGACCAGGATCCTGCATGCGGATTTCCAGCGGATCGACGAAAACAAACCGATCCACATCGCCCTGCCGATCCACTACTTCGGCGAGGATGAATGCCTCGGCGTGCGGATCGACGGCGGCATGATTTCCCACCTGATGAACGAGGTGGAAGTCACCTGCCTGCCGAAAGACCTGCCGGAACATATCGAGATGAACGTCAGCGAGCTGCGCCTCGGCCAGTCCCTGCACCTGTCGGATATCCAGTTGCCCGAGGGCGTGCAGATCACTGCGTTCACCCATGGCGACATCCATGAGCACGATAATGCCGTGGTGGCTGTGCAGGCCACCCGGGTATCGGCAAAATCCGAGGTGCCGGACGAACAGGTCGGGGAGGAGGAAGCCGATGCCGATGCAGATGCCGAAGCGGATACCGGGGAAGAGGAATAGGCAGCTCCCGGCCAGACGATCACCGGTCATTCCCCGGCCCCCAGGCAATCTCGCCCGCATACCGCGTCCCTGCACAAGCCATGCCAGCACCGGCCATTGGCCTGATTGCCGGACTGGGCAATCCCGGCAGACAATATGCGGAAACCCGGCATAACGCCGGCTTCTGGTTCATCCAGGCGTTGCAGCAGTCCTTCGGCTTCTCGCTTCAGGAGGACAGCCGGTACAAGGCGCTGACAGGCGGTTTCAGGCTCGGCGACGCAACCATCCGGGTGATCGCGCCGCAGACGTTCATGAATCTCAGCGGCGACAGCGTGGTGCCTTATGCCCGGTTTTTCCGCATTCCCTCGGAACAGGTCCTGGTGGCCTACGATGAACTGGACCTCCCGCCGGGCACCATCCGGCTCAAGCTGCAGGGCGGGCATGGCGGACACAGGGGCCTCGGAGACATCATGCAGAAATCCGGCGCCCGGGACATGAAGCGCCTGCGGATCGGGATCGGCCATCCCGGCCCGGGCAGGGAAGCATCCCCATACGTGCTTTCAAGGCCCTCCGCCGATGACCGGATCGTCATCCTGGCCGCCATCGACCGGGCGGTGTCGGCGCTGCCGGACATTCTCCAGGGCGACTTCCCCCGGGCCATGAATTTCCTCCACACCGACTGACCATGGGCTTCAGATGCGGAATCGTGGGCCTGCCCAACGTGGGCAAGTCCACGCTGTTCAATGCCCTTACCCAGTCCGCTTCCGCGCAGGCGGCGAACTATGCCTTCTGCACCATCGACCCCAACGTGGGCATCGTGGAAGTGCCGGACCCCAGGCTTTTCCGGATCAGCGACATCGTCAGGCCCGGCAAGACCATCCCGACCACCATCGAGTTCGTGGACATCGCGGGGCTGGTGGCCGGCGCGTCGAAGGGCGAGGGCCTTGGCAACCGGTTCCTGTCCCACATCCGCGAGGTGGACGCCATCGCCCACGTGGTCCGGGCCTTCGAGGACGGCAATATCGTCCACGTGACAGACCGCGTGGACCCCGTCTCTGACATCGAGACCATCAATACCGAACTGGTTCTGGCGGACATGGAAACCGCCGACCGGGCGCTTAAGCGGGCGGAAAAGAACAGCAAGTCCGGCGACAAGGAACAGCTCGCCATGGCAGCACTCCTTGGGCGGGTCATGGAATGCCTCGACGGGGGCAGGCCCTTGAGGGGCATGGAACTGGATGCCCGCGCGCGTGCGCGGCTGGGGCCGCTCTGTTTCCTGACGATCAAGCCAATCCTCTACATCGCCAATGTCGACGAGGACGGATTCGAGGACAATCCCCACCTGGATGCGATCCGGGCCGTTGCCGGGGACGAGGGCGCGGAGGTGGTGCCCGTTTGTGCCGCCATCGAGCAGGAACTGTCACAGATCAGCCCCGGGGAGGCGGAGGCCTTTCTCGCCGACATGGGGCTCAGCGAGCCCGGGCTCAACCGGGTGATCCGCGCCGGATACCGCCTCCTTGACCTGCTGACCTTTTTCACCACCGGGCCGAGGGAGGTTCGCGCATGGACCGTGCGGGCCGGCGCCACCGCACCCCAGGCTGCCGGGGAAATCCACACGGACTTCGAGCGCGGATTCATCCGGGCCGAAACCACGGGATACGAGGACTTCATCCACTGCGGCGGGGAAGCCGGTGCCCGGGAAGCGGGCAAGCTGAGACTGGAAGGGAAAGACTACCGGGTGCAGGATGGCGATATCATGTATTTCCGTTTCAACGTGTAGCGGCATCCGGGCCCGCCGATCACACCGCCAGGAAACCGCGATCTGGATCCATTGATGACGCCGGAGGACAGTCCCACCACAGCGACACTCGACGGGATCACCGCCCGGCTGGACGAGTATCTCGACCCGGTGCTTTCCACCCGCCGCACCTCGTCGGGCCCCGCCAGGGGCCTGCTGCCGCTCACGGAGGAAGAACGGGATTTCGCCCTGCACTGGACCGACGTCATCCGCCGGTCCAACTCGGAGATGGCCTTCCAGTTCGTCAGCCATGCTCCAACAGCGATCCGGCTCATGGGCCTGGAGGGGACACGCCGTTGGCTGCTGCACGCCATGGATGTGTATGACAAGGAAGGGCTCTATCCCGGATGCACCGCGCTCGACGCCCTGGAGGCATACGCGGCCGAGTTCCGTCTCAGTCACATTACCGTCTCCCTGGACCAGATCCGCCCGGTACTGGAGACGTTCATCACCGGCCTGGCGGGACGCACACTGAAACTGGAGGCCGGCAACAGCATCTACACGGACACCAACACGCTCTACCTGCCCGCCCAGATCAATCGATTCAACGACTGGGAACTGAATTACTGCCTGTACAAGGTCATGTCGGTGCACCTGTGGGCACAGACCTGGTTCGGCACCTTCCGCCGGCAGAGTCCGGACGCGCCCCACCTGGTGCAGATCCTGGCGAAGTTCCAGGACAACGGCCGCGCGCTGCGCCTGTTCAACCTGCTGGAAACCGCCAGGCTCAACGCCTGCATCGGGCGGGAACTTCCCGGGCTCGCCCGGGAGATGTTCGGGCTGCATGCCCCGGCACCGGTGCATGACGCCACCTGGCGGCATTACCTGGATCTGCTCGAGGACGAGAACGCCACGGTGTCGGATACCCTGGCCGCAACGGAAAAGCTCTATCCCCTGCAGATGCCCTGGCCGGAGGCCCTCGTCTACCAGGGCGGGTTTGACCTCGAGGCGGCCAGGGACGGCATCGAGCAGCGACTGGAACTGGAGAAGGACGAGCTTCAGTCCGCCCTCGCCGAACTGCTGCGCCAGACCCGGGGCGAGGGCGACGATGCGGCCGCGGCGGAGAACGCCGAGGTCGACCTCCGGCACGACGAGGAATCCGGCGCCGACCCCGAGCTTGCCGTGGACGGCGAACCGGTGGCGCCTTCCGCGGATCTGGAAAACCTGCTGCGCTCCCTGCTGCAGGACCTGGAAGACATCCCGGAAGACTGGCTGGTGCCCGCCGGCGATGGCGACTACAACGCCGATGAGCAGGGACAGCAGCCGGAGCCTGACGACCGGGCCGTGACCGGCGGTGGCACGTTTACCTACGATGAATGGGACTACCGCCGCCAGACCTACCGCAAGAACTGGTGCACGCTCAGGGAAACGACGACCCAGCCGGTTTACGATGATTTTTACGTACGCACCCTGAAGCGGTATGCACCCCTGGTGGGAGACATTCGGCGGTATTTCGAGGCCCTGCGGGGGGACGACCGCATCCTGAAAGCGGAACCCACCGGGGACAACGTGGACCTGGACGCCCTGATCACCGCCTATGCGGACATGCAGACCGGCGTGGAGATGAGCGACCGGGTATACACCCGCAAGCAGAAAGTGGAGCGGGACCTGGCCGTGGTCTTCATGGTGGACGTCAGTGGCTCCACCAAGGGATGGATCAACGAGGCGGAGCGAGAAAGCCTGATACTGCTGTGCGAGGCCCTGGAAATCCTCGGCGACCAGTACGCCATTTACGGGTTCTCCGGCATGACCCGGAACCGCTGCGAGGTGTACCGGATCAAGTCGTTCGCACGCCGCTACGATGACGAGATACGGGCCCGCATCAGCGGATTGCGCCCCCAGGACTACACCCGGATGGGGGTCACCATCCGGCACCTGACCGGCATACTGGGCCAGGTGGAGGCAAGAACCCGTGTCCTGATCACCCTTTCCGACGGCAAGCCGGACGACTATGACGGCTACCGCGGTGAATACGGCATCGAGGATACGCGCCAGGCCCTGCTGGAAGCGCGCAACACCGGGATTCATCCGTTCTGCATCACCATCGACACCGAGGCCGGGGAATACCTGCCGCACATGTACGGTCCCGCAAGTTTCGTGGTGGTGGACGAGGTACGCAAGCTGCCCCTGAAAGTGGCCGATATCTACCGCCGCCTGACCACCTGAACGACATGCCGCCATCAGCACCGGAGTCCGGGCCGCAGCGCCTGCCGATCCGCAGGGTCGGCCGCGTCGGTCCGGGGCTATCCGGGGCTTGCCAAATGGGGAAATCCGCAAGTACCATGACGGGAGTATCCGATGGGCGCGTGATGCGCCCCGCGGATACGGCTCCACCGGAAAATTCGAAACAATGAACAGTCAGCGCACCGGCTCCAGGCCGGATGCAACCGCCACCGGGCAGGTGGGCACGCCGGCAGCGGTTTCCGCGGCCGGCCCGGATCATGCGAACCCCGGCCAGGATGGCACGGAATCGGCTGGCGCCGAGGACGAACCGGCCCCTCCGGACGGGGCTTCCCCGGCTCCGGGTTTCCGGTCACTGCCAACCGGGACGGTCATGGCGGCCGGGGGGCGGTAGCGCCATGTCTTCCATCCACGGTTCCCGCAAGGTCATCTTCGCCGCGATGGCCGGCAACAGCCTGATCGCCACAACCAAGTTCATTGCCGCTGGCATCACCGGCAGTTCCGCCATGTTCAGCGAGGCCATCCATTCGGTGGTGGACACCGGCAACCAGTGCCTCCTGTTGTATGGCTTGAAGCGGTCCGGCAAGCCTGCGGATGCGCGCCACCCCTTCGGCTACAGCATGGAGCTCTATTTCTGGACCTTCGTGGTGGCCATCCTGATCTTTTCCCTGGGGGCTGGCCTGTCCATCTACGAGGGCGTCAGCAAACTGCAGAATCCCCACACGATCCAGAAACCGCTGGTGAACTACATCGTGCTCGGGTTCGCGATGCTCTTCGAGGGCGCCGCCTGGTGGGTGGCCCTGCACGAATTCCGCAAGACCAAGGGGGCCCTCAGCTACATCAAGGCGATACAGCGCAGCAAGGATCCCACGGTGTTCACCGTCCTTTTCGAGGACAGCGCGGCGATGCTGGGCCTGTGCGCGGCCCTGATCGGCATCAGTCTGGCCCAGATCACCGGCAACCCGGTCTTCGACGCCATTGCCTCCATCGTCATCGGCATCATTCTCGCCTGCACGGCAGCCTTGCTCGCCTACGAGAGCAAGGGCCTGCTCATCGGCGAGGCGGCGCGGCCCAGGGTGATCGGCAGTATCCGCAGGATCGTCAACGGCCACGAGGGCATCATCAGCATCAACGAGCTGCTGACCATGCATTTCGGACCACGCGACATCCTGCTTTGTCTCAGCGTCGACTTCGTCGACGGCATTTCCGCGAGCGAGGTGGAGTCCACGATTTCGGATATGGAGGCGGACATCAAGTCGGCCCACCCGGAAATCACCCGTGTATTCATCGAGGCCCAGAGCTGGCGCGGCCACGATGACAACCTGCGCATGAAATACCTGGCCGAGGAGTAGCCCGGCACGGATTCCCGCCATCCCGCAGACCGCCCGGCGACGCCCAGGACCCGGTCCCGGGAGACGCCCCGCGGCCGGTCACTGCAGCCGATGGCCCCGGTACAGGGATTCCAGCGCCCTGAACTCCGCATTTCCCAGGGTGCCGGCGAGATCCAGCACCAGCGAGTGGGCATAGAAATCGCCGAGATCAAGATTCACCCCGATTCCCCGCAGTTCGATCTCGCCGCCGCCCTCCAGCCGCTGTATCACGTCCCGCAGGTGACCGTCCAGGAACCCGGGCGGATTGTGATGGCCGGTGGCACTGTCCATGGGCGCGCCGTCCGAGATCATCACCAGGCAACGGCGATTGGCCTCGCAGGCGATGAGCCGCCCGGCCGCCCATTCCAGGGCCTCGCCATCCAGCCCTTCACGAAAGTGGTTCGTCGACAGCAGTGCCGCAATGCCTTCCCGGGCGCGGCGCCAGGGGGTTCTGGCATCCTTGTAGACCACGTGCAGCCGGTCATTGAGCCGGCCCGGGGAATCCGGGCATCCGGCCCTGCGCCAGATTTCGATGGACTGCCCTCCGGTCCAGCCGCCGGTGGTGAAGCCAAGGATCTCGTTCGGCACGCCGGCCAGATCCAGGGCGCGGCTGTAGATATCCACCAGCACCGCCACCGCCTCATACCGCAGTCGCTTCATGGAACCTGAATTGTCAATGAGGAAACTGACCACGGTCTCGGCCCTGGGCACCCGCTGGCGTTGACGGAAGATGCGGCTGTAGGCCGGGTTGGCGACAATCTGGGACAGTCGCCTTCCGTCCAGGTACCCGTCTTCCTCGCCGAAGTTCCAGCCGGCATGCTCGGGCGCCGAAAACAGGGTTTTCAGCCGCTGGGCGAGCCTGGGCACGCTCACGGCCTGGGCCTTCACCAGCCGGTCAAGGTCCGCCCGCAGCGCCCGCCGCCGGGACGCCAGCGGCACCACCTCCCGGGCACCGACTTCGCGGTCGTGGTCCCGGCAGAAAACGCGGTACCGGCCGCTGGACTCGCCGGGCTGCCCGGGCCCGGTTCCGGCCCCGGCGCCGGCTGCATCCGTGTACCGCTCGTCCACCGAATGCTGGCGCGGCAGCAGCATCCGCTGGGCGGTCCGGGCAGTCTGTCGTTCCACGCCGCCGAAGGCATCGGCGATGTTTCCGGCCACCTGCGCGATGGCAAGTGCATGCTGCGCATAGGCCTGCTGGTCGTGCCGCAGACGGGGCAATGCCTTCAGCGCGTCTCCGATCAGCGGCCCGAGACGGAAACGGGTGGACTCGATGAGCCCCTCCACCTCCTCGTCCTGCGCGGCCCCGGTCAGGCGCGAGCGCACGATCTGGGTGATGCTGTATACGACCAGGCCGAATTCGTTTTCCGCGAATCCCGAGGCCCGGCTCTTGCGGCACCATTCGTTGAAAGCATCGTCGAGATTGCGTCGAAGACCCCTCAGTCCCTGCGGCGCCAGGCTTTCCACCCGGAGCTGTTCCAGGATATCGAACACCATGGCAGCGGCAGCGCTCGGGGGCATCAGCGACCCGTGCAGTTCGAGGTCCGTATGGATCAGCCGCAGGGCCATGGCATCGGCCACGCCGCGGCACCGGACCAGGGAATCCCGGTCGACATCCAGGGCCAGATGCGGACACATGAGGGCCACGCCGCGATTGCCGTCAAACAACAGGTCCCGCCGGAATTCCGCAGCCGGATGCGCCGCCAGCGCCCGAATGGCCGCGGCGCAATGACGCTCGATGTGGCGTTTGCGGACCTGTTCGCCGCTCAAGGGGACATTCCCGGTCCGGCGCCGGGCCTACGGCCCGACGGCGATGGAGTATTCCAGTTCCTCGCCCATGGCGCGCTGGTAGTACTCCGCGATGATGGAGCGTTCGGCGTCATCGCATTTGTTCAGGAACGAAAGGCGGAAAGCACGGCCCATGTCGCCGAATATCTCCGTGTTCTCCGCCCAGGTGATCACCGTGCGCGGCGACATGACGGTGGAGATGTCCCCCGCGGCGAAGCCCTTGCGGGTGAGATCCGCCACCGCCACCATGCTTTCGACGACGTCCCGGCGATTGCCGAACGACGGCACCTGCGCCAGCACGATGCGGACCTCGTCCGAGGCATCAAGGTAGTTCAGCGTGGTGACGATGTTCCACCGGTCCACCTGGGCCTGGTTCAGTACCTGGGTGCCGTGATAGAGGCTGTTCAGGTTGCCGAGGCCCACGGTATTGGCCGTGGCGAACAGCCGGAACGCCGGATGGGGATTGATCACCCGGTTCTGGTCCAGCAGGGTGAATTTCCCGTTCCGCTCCAGGATCCGCTGGATCACGAACATGACATCGGGCCGCCCGGCGTCAAATTCGTCGAAGATCAATGCCACCGGCCGTTGCAGCGCCCAGGGGATCATGCCCTCCTGGAATTCCGTCACCTGGCGGCCCTCGCGGATTGCGATCACATCCCGCCCCACCAGGTCCAGCCGGCTGATGTGGCCGTCCAGGTTCACCCGCACGCAGGGCCAGTTGAGCCTGGCCGCGACCTGCTCGACATGAGTGGACTTCCCCGTGCCGTGGAAGCCCTGGACCATGACCCGGCGGTCATTGATGAAGCCGGCCAGGATGGCCAGGGTCACGTCCGGATTGAAGCAGTAGGCCGGATCGATCTCCGGCACATGGGCGTCGCGCTCGCTGAACGCGGGCACCTCCAGATCGGCTTCGATGCCGAATACCTCCCGGGCGGACACGGCCTTGTCCGGAATGAGCTCAATCATGTCTGGGGGATCGGGTCAGGGCGGATGAAGGCGGCGATTGTACCGCCTTTATCGCCGCCGGCACCGCCGCCGGGATGCACCAGGGCGCTCCATCGGTGCACCATCATTGTGCAGACGAACTTCCGCAAGGGATATTGAGGCGTCTAACCTTCTGATTATAAAAAATAAACAAAACTGGCACGGTAATTGCTTCCCTGCCTGCCAGGTGCCCGCAAGGGCCGTTTGTTCCAAGTCATGAGGAGGAATCACATGAAACTCATTGTAGCGATCATCAAGCCCTTCAAGGTGGATGACGTGCGCACCGCCCTTTCCGAGGCCGGTGTCAGCGGAATGACCATGACCGAGGTCAAGGGCTTCGGCCGCCAGAAGGGTCATTCCGAACTCTACCGCGGCGCGGAATACGTGGTGGATTTCCTGCCCAAGATCAAGCTGGAAATCGCCATCGACAGCGCGGTTCTCGACCAGGTGGTGGAAGCGATCGTCAACGCCGCCTCCACCGGCAAGGTGGGGGACGGCAAGGTCTTTGTGTATGACATCGAGCAGGTGGTCCGTATCCGCACGGGCGAATCCGGCGTTGACGCAATCTGATCAGAGAGGACAACTACCGTGGAAAACAACCTATTTCATTTACAGTACGCCATCGACACGTTCTACTTCCTGGTCTGCGGCGCCCTTGTGATGTGGATGGCCGCCGGCTTCTCGATGCTCGAGGCCGGCATGGTGCGTGCCAAGAACACCACCGAAATCCTGACCAAGAACATGGCCCTCTACGCCATTTCCTGCATCATGTACCTGGTTTGCGGCTATGCCATCATGTACGGCGGCGAATGGTTCCTGGCCGGCATGGGGGACATCGATACCGACGGTGTGCTCGCGGATTTCGCCGCCCGCGAGGACGGCTTCACCGGCGGCTCCATCTATTCCGGCGCGTCCGACTTCTTCTTCCAGGTCGTCTTCGTGGCCACCGCGATGTCCATCGTCTCCGGGGCCGTGGCGGAACGGATGAAGCTCTGGGCGTTCCTCCTGTTCGCCGTGGTGATGACCGCGGTCATCTACCCCGTCGAGGGCGGCTGGACCTGGGGCGGCAATGCCGTGTTCGGAATGTACAGCCTGGGTGACCTGGGCTTCAGCGATTTCGCGGGCTCGGGCATCGTGCACATGGCCGGCGCCACCGCCGCGCTTGCCGGCGTGATCCTTCTCGGGCCCCGCCAGGGCAAGTACGGCAAGGACGGCAGCATCCGCGCCATGCCCGGCGCCAACATGCCGCTCGCCACGGTCGGCACCTTCATCCTGTGGATGGGGTGGTTCGGTTTCAACGGCGGCTCGGTACTGAAGCTCGGCGACATCGGCAACGCACACGCGGTCGCGATGGTGTTCCTGAACACCAATACGGCCGCCGCGGGCGGCGCCGTCGCCGCCCTGGTCGTTGCCAGGCTCCTGTACGGCAAGGCCGACCTCACCATGCTGCTGAACGGCGCCCTCGCCGGACTGGTGACCATCACCGCGGAGCCCTCCACCCCGACCGCCCTCGTCGCCACCTTGTGGGGCGGGCTCGGCGGTGTGCTGGTGGTCTTCAGCATCCGGCTGCTGGACAGACTGCGAATCGATGATCCGGTGGGCGCCATTTCCGTCCACGGCACCTGCGGACTGCTCGGCCTGCTCCTGGTGCCGCTGACCAATGACGGCGCCACCTTCCTTGGCCAGGTCCTCGGTGCCGCCACCATCTTCGTCTGGGTGTTCGCCGCGAGCGCCGTCGTCTGGCTGGTGCTCAAGCACTCCATCGGCATCCGTGTCGGCGAGGAGGACGAATACGAGGGCATGGACATGGCGGACTGCGGCATCGAGGCCTATCCGGAGTTCACCCGCACGATCGTCTGACACCGGCACGGTTCAGTCACCGGCATTTCCCGCCCCCTCTTCGCGAGGGGGCTTTTTCCTGCTGCCCGCCGCTGCACCCTGCGGCCATGCCGTCACCGGCTGCGCGTTCATCCCCTACAATAGCCCCTTTCCGGGCATTGGAACCGCAGAATGACCGAGTCCACGAATTTCGACCATGCCGCCCCGGCAACCATCGGCGTCCTGCTGACGAATCTGGGCACCCCCGCCGATCCGACGCCGGGCGCCATCAGGCGTTTCCTGAAGGAGTTTCTCAGCGACCCCAGGGTGGTGGAACTGCCACGGGTTCTGTGGTGGCCGATACTGAACGGCGTGATCCTGAATACCCGCCCAAGGCGCAAGGCCAAAGACTATGCCGAGATCTGGGGGGAGGAGGGGGCGCCGCTCCTGGCCATTTCCATCCGCCAGACGGAGGCGCTGCAGGCCGCGCTCTCGGAACTGCCGGTGTCGGTGGAACTGGCCATGCGCTACGGCAATCCCTCCATTGCCAGCGGCCTGGCGCGGCTCCGGCGGCGCGGTGCGACGCATGTCCTCGTGCTGCCCCTGTACCCGCAGTACTCGGCCACCACCACGGCCACCACGTTCGATGCCGTGGCAGCGGCGCTCAAGCCGGAACGCCGGCTGCCGGAACTGCGTTTCGTCAACCACTATCACGACGACGACGCCTATATCGGCGCCCTGGCGGACAGCGTACAGGCCCACCGCAGCCGGCACGGCAGTCCGGACCTGCTGCTGATGTCCTTTCACGGCATCCCCCGGGAATATTTCGACAAGGGCGATCCCTACCACTGCGAATGCCAGAAGACCGCCCGGCTGCTGGCGGAGCAGCTCGGACTCGCCGCGGACGAGTGGCAGGTCAGCTTCCAGTCGCGCCTGGGACCGAAACAGTGGCTGCAGCCCTACACCGACGCGACCCTGCGCCGGCTTGCGGCGGACGGCGTCCGTTCCGTGCACGTCATCTGCCCCGGATTCAGCGCCGACTGCCTGGAGACCCTGGAGGAGATCGCAATCCAGAACCGGGACACGTTCCTGGAGGCGGGCGGTGAACGCTTTCAATACATCCCCTGCCTCAACGATACCCCGGCGCATATCGGGATGATGAAACAACTGGTGCTCCGGCATATCCAGGGCTGGCCCACCGAATTCGGCCCGACCGGGGAAACCAAAAGGCGGGCCATGTCCCTGGGTGCGCCCGCATAGTCCCAAAGGAGAGGCAGTCATATGAAGGCATCGATCGCCCAGCGGCTTTACCGCCGGACGGCCCGCCATGACTCCGCCATTCGGCTGAACGGCGGTCCCGGGGCATCATGATCTGGCAGAATGGCGGCGCCTCGGGATCGGTCATGGACGGTAATCTTCGGCTCCGGGCCGTTGGCGCTTCCGAGAAAACCTCGGTCCACCCCTCCCGCATGCCGGGCAGGGCGGCGGGCCGGGCAGTTGTTCGTAATCAATGAGGGGTTCCATGCGAGTTCTGTTACAACGGGTGCGTACCGCGTCGGTGGATACCGGCGGCGAGCAGGTGGCGAAAATCGGTCCCGGGCTCCTGTTGCTGGTCGGGTTCGGCGAGGCGGACAGGGGCGACTGGCAATCGAAGATCGGCCGCGCCGCGGAGAAGCTGGTGAACCTGCGGGTCTTCGCCAATGACCGGGGCAGGCTGGATCATTCCGTCATCGACATCCAGGGCGACATCCTCGCGGTGCCCCAGTTCACCCTGTACGGGAAAAGCCACAAGGGGCGGCGGCCGGACTTCACCGACGCCATGGACCCGGCGGTCGCCTCACCGGCCTTCGACGCCTTCAGGACGGCGCTGGAGTCGGCCCTGGGGAAGACGGTCCCCGCCGGCGTGTTCGGCGCCGAAATGCAGGTCACCCTGGTGAACGACGGCCCTCTCACCCTGCAATTCGATTTCTGATGACAACCGCCCAAGGCCCGGAACAGCCGCTCAGTCACCGTGTCGCGGAGACCATACTCGAGGGGTTCAACCGCCATTTCCAGCTGTTCCAGGAAATCACCCGCGCTGCCAGGGACCGCTTCGAGCAGTCCGACTGGGAAGGCGAGAGCAATGCCCGCAAGGAACGGATCTACTATTACGACCAACGGGTCAACGAGGCCATCGACCAGCTCCGGAGCCGCTTCGAACTCACGCCTTTCGACACGACGCTGTGGCAGGACGTCAAGCGCTGGTACCTCTGGCTTTTGTACAACCACGACCAGCCGGAACTGGCGGAGACTTTCTACAATTCCGTGTTTTGCCGGCTGTTCGACAGCGCCTACTTCAACAACGACTACATTTTCGTCAAGCCGGGAACGGCGGTGGAGTTTCTCGACCTGGACCACCCGGTATACACCAGCTTCTATCCGGACAGCCAGGGTCTGGAGACCTGCCTCGGGCAGGTGCTGACGTCCTTCGGCCTGGGCCGTCCCTGGCAGGACATCGACCGCGATGTCGGGCTCCTGGCGGACGATCTGCGGCCCACGCTGGGATATGCGCTGAAACCGGCCCCCCACCGCCAGTTCCATGTGGCCTCGAACCTGTTTTTCCGAAACAAGGCGGCCTACATCGTCTGCCGGGCCATGATCGGGCTGGAAATGCAGCCCTTCGTGATACCGGTCCTGATCAACGAGGACTTCGAACTGTACGTGGACACGGTCATCACCGATGTCAACGACCTCGCCCTGATCTTCAGTTTCACCCGGGCCTATTTCATGGTGGACACCGATGTGCCGTCAGGCCTGGTGGGCTTCCTGAAAAGCCTGTTGCCGACCAAGACCCCTGCCGATCTGTATACCTGCATCGGCTTCCAGAAACAGGGCAAGACCCTGTTTTACCGTGAGTTCCTGCATCACCTGGAACATTCCTCCGACAAGCTGGTCATCGCCCCGGGAATCAAGGGCATGGTGATGAGCGTGTTCACCCTGCCCTCCTTTCCCTACGTGTTCAAGGTGATCAAGGATCAGTTCGCGCCGCCCAAGAACATGGACCGCGCGACCGTGAAGCAGAAATACCAGTTGGTGAAGATGCATGACCGGGTGGGCCGCATGGCGGACACCCTGGAATTCTCCCATGTCGCATTCCCGCTGTCCCGGTTCTCCGATGAACTGCTGGAGGAACTGCAGGACTCCATCGCCGACAGCCTGATCCTCGAGAACGACTACGTTGTGATCCGGCACCTCTACATCGAACGGCGCATGGTGCCGTTCAATATCTACCTGGATCATGCCGAAGACGAGCTGCTGGACGCGTCGGTGATCAGCTACGGCAACGCGGTGAAGGAAATGATCGCCGCCAATATCTTTCCCGGGGACATGCTGCTGAAGAACTTCGGCGTGACCAGGCATGGACGCGTGGTGTTCTACGACTACGATGAGATCTGCCACATGGACGATATCCGGATCCGCGCCATTCCCGAGGCCCGGACCCCGGAACAGGAGCTCTCAGCGGAGCCCTGGTACCATGTCGACGACAACGACTTCTTTCCCGAGCAGTTTGAGAACTTCGTGGCCAATCATCCCAAGGTCCGGGAACGCTTCGTGGTGCATCACCCCGAGTTGCTGGACCCCGGCTACTGGAAGCAGGTGCAAACGGAAATCCGGGAAAAGAAACGCCATGATGTCTTTCCCTACGACACCGAAAGACGGTTCATCAACCGTTACCCCGGGATGTACCGGTAGCCGGAATACCCGATTGGAGAACCCGGCCGGCATGGCCGGTCACGACGCCGTCCGGTATTCCCGCCAGGGCCGGACCCGCGCAAGGCCGGTTACGAGAGCTGCCGCTCCCGGATTTCGTCAATGGTCTTGCAGTCGATGCAAAGCCTGGCGGTGGGGCGCGCCTCCAGGCGCTTGAGGCCGATTTCCTCCCCGCAGTTCTCACAGAAACCGTAATCGCCGGATTTGAGGTAGGCGATCGTGTCCTCGATCTTGCGGATCAGTTTCCGGTCGCGGTCACGGCCACGCAATTCCAGGGCCATGTCGGTTTCCTGGCTGGCGCGGTCCGTGAGGTCCGGGTAATTCGCGGTCTCGTCCTGCATATGGACCACGGTGCGGGAGGTCTCGTCCTTCAGTTCCTTGAGCCATCCGTTGAGTATCTGGCGAAAGTGATCGATCTGACCCGGTCCCATGTACTCTTCATTCCTTTTCGGCTTGTAGGGAGGAACTCCATGGATCAGGACTGCGGGTTTCTTCCTGGTTGGCATGTACTGGTCGTTTTGTCTTTTTTGAGTGGTTGCCCGGGCCATGCGGTCGATCGCTCCGGGGCCGGAAAAATCAGGCGCTGCGTTATACCAAAACCCTTTCCGAGATGCAATGAAATTATCCGTGCACCCCGGGCGCTGTCACTTCCCGGCACGACGCCGACGGCGGGCCTCGGCACGCATCCGACGAGCATCGGCAGGGCTCGCATGCAGCGGACGGTAGATCTCCACCCGGTCATGCGCCTGCACCGGGTGATCAAGTGCCATGCAGTGGCCGAAGATGCCCACCATCCTGTCCTCCAGCACGATCTCCGGGAAGCGCTCCAGGATGCCGGACAGCCGGATGGCATCTTCAATGGTCGCCGCCGGTTCCACGTTCACGGGGATGACCACCTGTTCGTCCGGCAGGGCGTAGACCACCTCGATCTCGATGCCCATCAGCCCCGCCGTTCCGCCAGTTCGTCCGCACGCCTGCAGAAGGACTCCACCATCGAATCCGCGATCAGCCTGAAAACCGGTCCCACCGCCGCCTCCACGACCCGGTTGGAGAATCCGAAACTGAGCGACAGCGAAATCCGGGAGGCCTCCGGGGAAATGGCCTTGAAGGTCCAGGTGCCGGACAGGTCGCTGAACGGACCGTCCACCAGCACCATTTCCATTCGCTGGTCATCAACCATGGTGTTGCGGGTGGTGAATGATCTCTTCAGGCCCTTGAAAGCGATATCCACCGAGGCCGTGTAACCCCTGTCATCCCGGGAAAGCACGCGCGCCCCCCCGCACCAGGGCAGAAACTCCTGATAGCGATCGACGTCGTTGACGAGTTCGCTCAGATGCGCGGCGGGATGCATCACCAGCGCCGAGCGCTCCACCTGGTACATTCGGGGAAGACCGCATTGCAGGGAACTCTGGATTATACTTCAGCCCCCCCATTCGCAGTGCTCGGGGAAACCGCAGTCCCGACCGTGGCCAAGCCCAGGAAAAAATCCGACCCCAACACCATTGCCGTCAACCGCAAGGCGACCTTCGACTATTTCATCGAGGAACCGTATGAGGCGGGCATGGCCCTGGAAGGCTGGGAAGTCAAGAGTCTCCGGGAAGGGCGCGCCCAGCTAAAGGAAAGCTATGTGATCGTGCAAAATGGGGAAGTGTTCCTGGTCGGCGCCCATATTTCGCCCCTGATCCAGGCCAGCAGCCATGTCCATCCCGATCCGACCAGGGCCCGGAAGCTTCTCCTCCACAGGAAGGAAATCAGCAAACTGATCGGCGCCACCGAGCGCGAGGGCTACACCCTGGTGCCGCTTGCGCTCTACTGGTCAAGGGGAAAGGCCAAGTTGAGGATCGCCCTTGCAAAGGGCAAGAAACAGCACGACAAGCGCCAGACCATCCGTCAGCGGGAATGGGAACGGGACAAAGCGAGGCTGCTGAAGCGGTAGCCGCGGCCGCCGCGGGCACTTGAAATTTCCTTTTGTCACGCCACCTTCGGGTGTAGAATCGCCTATCCATATGGGGGTGACTGGCTTCGACGTCGGTCGCGAAACCATCGGAGCATGCCGAGGTGCAGAGTTCCTCGCAAATCCAGCTGCACAACAATAGTTGCCAACGACGACAACTACGCACTGGCGGCTTAAGTCCCGCTAGTCCTTCCACCCGGCTCGCCTGTCGGCTTGGGCTCGGAAGGTCATTCCAGACAGGATCGCTTGCCGGCTGTGCCTGTTAGCCGGCTGCTAAAGGTAAGCAGGCTCGCCGTCCGGTAAGTTTGTCTGCCGACTGGCCGGACGGTTAACCTGAAGCGCAGACTAAGCATGTAGTTGCCGGTGAGCGTAGGGCTTGCGGACGCGGGTTCAATTCCCGCCACCTCCACCATTTCCCGACTGAACATGTGCCCGATGGGCCATGTTCTTCGAAATGACTGCCCGGGAACAGGGACTTCCCGGCGGGGTTCTATTGCTATCCGCCTGACTTCAGGTGGTAAAATGGGGCGTTTCGTTCTTCTGCGCCTTGCCCAACCGATGTGTTCCGGCAAGGATATTCGTTTCCGGCGCCCCGAGCGCCGATTTGGAAATCCGGATAAAGACAATGAGAATTCATCTCGGAGCCAAGTTGCTTTTACTTTCCACAGCGCTGTGCCTTGCCTTGCTGCCCGGGACCGTACTTGCCAGCGTTGGCGGTGAAACTGCGTTCGTCTTCAACACCTTTTCATTCCTGATCTGGGGCGCGCTGGTGATGTGGATGTGCGCCGGCTTCACCATGCTTGAAGCAGGTTCGGTCCGTACCAAGAATGCATCGGTCATCTGCCTCAAGAACATCGGCCTGTACTCCATTGCGGGCATTTCATACTACATCGTGGGGTACAACCTCATGTATGTGGAGGTCAATGATCTGGTCGGTACTCTCACCCTGTTCTACAACTCGACACCGGAGGAAATCGCGCTCCTGAGCGACGGGTCCGAAAGCGCGGCCGCATCGGTGGTGAGCAACGGCTATTCGACCATGTCGGACTGGTTCTTCCAGATGGTGTTCGTCGCGACCACGGCATCCATCGTGTCCGGAACACTGGCCGAAAGGGTGAAGCTGTGGTCCTTCTTCGCCTTCATACTGATTCTCACCGCCTTCATTTACCCCATTATCGGCGCATGGACCTGGGGGGGAGGTTGGCTGAACCAGATGGGCTTCAAGGACTTTGCCGGTTCCACCATCGTCCACTCCACCGGCGGTTGGGCCGCCCTGGCGGGCGCCATTGTCATCGGCGCAAGGTCCGGCAAATTCCGCAAGGACGGAACCGTAAAGCTCACACCGCCCTCCAATGTGCCTGCGGTCACGCTGGGTGTCTTTATCCTGTGGCTCGGCTGGTTTGGTTTCAACGGCGGTTCCCAGCTTGCCCTCGGCAGTGCCGCGGATGCGGTGGCCATGGGCATTGTGCTCGCGAACACCAACCTGGCCGCAGCGGCCGGCGTGCTGGTGGCCGTCAGCGTTTCCCGGCCGATATTCGGTAGAGTGGACCTGTTGAGCGTCCTGAACGGGGCGATCGGCGGCCTGGTCGCGATCACCGCGGGACCGGACATGGTCAATCACAGCTGGGCGATCCTGATCGGCGGCATTGGCGGCCTGGTGTGCACTGTCGGCATGCGGCTGCTTGAGCGATGGCGGATTGACGACGTGGTTGGCGCCATTCCGGCACACCTGTTCGCCGGGGTCTGGGGTACACTCGCCGTCTGCATCGTGTCCGGCGGAAACTTCCTGACCCAGTTGATCGGGATCGTCGCCATCGGCGCCTTTGTATTTGCCACTTCCTATCTCGCCTGGTTTGTCCTTAGCCGGACGATGGGGTGTCGCGTATCCCCCACGGTGGAGGAATTGGGGCAGGATACCGCGGAACTTGGTATCGAGGCCTACCCCGAATTCGTGGTGATGCCGGATATGGAGACTTCAGAGGACATGGAAAAAATCGATGATTGATATATAATCCGCCTCTGAACGCCCTTCAGTGAGTTTCCTGTAATTCCCATTTACGAGAAAGCAACGATCATGTTGGAAGTCGAGCACGAGCAGAACACCTTAATTTTGAAGATCTCCGGCCGGATTGACGGCAGCAACGCTGGAGACTTCCAGACAAAGGTTCAGGAGTCGATACCCCAGGATACCGGATCGGTTATTCTGGATATGAATGATCTGATCTATATCAGCAGTGCCGGACTGCGTGTCATTCTGTTGCTGGCCAAGAACCTCAGGAGCAAAAAGGGGAAACTCGCCATGTGTTCCGTGGCCGGGCCGGTGAAGGACGTCTTCACGATCAGCGGTTTCAGTGCCATCATTCCCACCTATGACGACCGGCCCAGTGCCCTCAGCGCCATAGCCTAGCGCATCTCCCCATCCCCAGGGCATCAAGCACTGAACCGCTCGCCTCCCTGCAAGGAAGACCAATCGAACCCCAATGTGCGATCAACTGGAGGCTCGCCGAGCAATATGCGGCTCTGGAGCTTGGCAGGTTGTAGTGCGTGCGGCCGGGACCCTGCACTGCCCGGGGACCGGAGCCGGGAGGCTATCCGCGCAGTCCTGCCGTTGATGCGCGCGGCGGCAGGCGTACCAGATATCCTTGCTCCCTGCGAAAATGCCGACGCCACCCGTTTTGATCATCCGCCGCGCAGGCCCCTGAACACCTCCGGACACCGTGGTCCGGCCTGTGCGGGACGGCCCGGCAAACAGTTTACCGGCATCATTGCACCATAGGCCCAGAATTTTCCACATGAGCGATCGATTCTCATATCCCCAGGCGCTGTCACCCGAGGAATTCCGCCGTTTGGGTTCCCAGGTCATCGAGATCGCGGCACGGCATCTGGAGACCGTGGTGGAACTGCCGATTCGTCCGGTCCCCCCGGAAGAGGTCAAGCAGCAGTTGCTGGAGCAGCCGTTGCCCCTGGAGGGGCGGTCCCCTGCGGACATGCTTGCCTTTCTGGAGCAGAACCTGATGCCCTATGCGCGCGGCAATGGCCATCCGGGCTACATGGGCTGGGTGATCTCCCCCCCGGCCCACATGGCCATCTTGACGGATCTGCTGGGTGCGGCAATCGACACGAATTGCGGCGGCGGCCATCCGGCCGCCACCTGGCTGGAAAGATGCGCGATCCGCTGGATCAAGGCGCTCCTTGGCTACGAGTCCCCTGACAGTCATGGCCTGCTGGTTTCCGGGGGGTCGATGGCGAACCTCAACGCCATTGCGGCAGCCCGGTACGCCGCTGCCCGGCGTGCGGACTGGGACATCCGCGAGCAGGGCATGTGCGGGGGTCCGGACCTGGTCCTTTATGCTTCCCGCGAGACGCATTCCTGTGTTACCAAGGCGGTGGAACTGATGGGAATGGGCCAGAGGGCCATCCGGTTCTTGGATACCGATGAACAGTACCGGATCGACCTTGATGCCCTTGAATCCGCGGTTGCAGAGGATTTCCGGGACGGACGGGTGCCTTTCTGCATCGTCGGCAATGCCGGCACGGCCAACACGGGCGCCGTGGACAATCTGGCGGCCCTGGCCGACATCTGCGAAAAGCATGATATCTGGCTGCACGTGGACGGCTCCTACGGAGCGTTTGGCGTGATGGACCCCCGACGCGCGGACCTGTTCGCCGGCATGGACCGGGCGGATTCCATCGCTCTCGACCCGCACAAGTGGCTTTCGACCCCGTTTGACTGCGGCTGCGTACTGGTGCGGGACAGGCATATCCTCCGGGACTGCTTTTCCCTGATGTCACCACTCATCCGCCAGGTGGGCATGGACACCGATGATCTTGGCGCACAGCATGAGTACGGACTTGAACTCAGCCGCTCGTTCCGGGCACTCAAGGTCTGGTCGGTTCTGTCCCATGTCGGCGTGGAGGGATTCCGCGACACCATCAGCCGTCAGAACACCATGGCAGCGGATCTTGCGGATTATGTTGAGCAGTCAGACGACCTTGAGCTTCTGGCGCCTCCGGTCCTTTCGGTCGTGTGCTTCCGTTACGTGCCGCCGGACCTGGATGCCGACGAAGAGCGTCTCAATGCCCTGAACAAGGATATCGTCGTGAAACTCCAGGCGGAAGGCCGGGTCTATCCCTCGAGCACGGAACTCGAGGGACGGTTTGCCATACGGGCGAACATTTTCCACTATGCGGCCGACCGCAGTGATGTGGACACCCTGATCGAGGATGTGCGGCGATATGGCGGCGAACTGATGCAGGGCAGTACCCCGTAGACCGGAAGCCGCCCGCCATGGGCGGTATCTCCACAACCCCTCCAGCATGAACCGGACCCGGTTTCCGGACAATGCATACCGGCCGCCTGTGCCCTTTGCCTGACGGATGGAAGCATCCCTTGCCCCTCCCGGCATGGTTCCACGATGCCGATCTCAACTGCCCCGGCGCCAGTGGCCGGCACGTCCCAGGCTATTGTTCCTTGGATTCCTGTACGAGCGTGACCCGGTTTATGCCGTCAATTCTCTGGTAATTGTAGTCACTGGCGATTGTCTTGACGAAAAACACGCCCAGCCCGCCGATGTTCCGGTCATCGACATCGGCATCGAGGTCGGGGACGGGGGCCTCCTCGAACGGATTGAATGGAGCCCCGTCATCTTCCATGACAACCGTCAGCGTGCCATCGTCAACATGCAGCATCACCCTGATCGCGTCATCCCTGTCATCAAGTGCCCCATAGCTGATGGAATTGGTGATCAGTTCGTCAAGCGCCAGATTGGTATTGTAGATCCATTGCATTTCCCAGCCATGGGCTTCTCCGAAGGCCTCGATTTCATCGGCAATGCGAGCGATTTCGGTCAGATCGTTGCGCAAGGACAATGTAAGGGTTTGCTGGCCAGGCATCACACTCGTCCCCCTTTCGCCATCACTCTTGATTCAACCGGCTGAATAGTGCAGGACCACGCAGGTAATGTCATCAAACTGCGGGGCATCGCCAACGAACTCTTCCACGGAACTGACCAGTTGCTTGATATCCTCTTCCGGGGATTGCCCGGGAATCAGGGCATCGATCGTTTCCAGGGTTCTGTCATCCCCGTACGCCTCCCCTTCGCCGTTGAAGGCCTCGGGTATGCCATCGGTCATCATGATGATTCTTGAGCCGTCCTCCAGCAGGACGGTCGTCTCACTGTAAACCAGGTCGTCAATCAATGCCAGCACGGCCCCTTCAGTCTGTTCCAGCACACGGGTGCCCTTGCTGTCTGAAACAATCGGCGGGTTGTGCCCCCCGGTGGAATACGTCAGGGTTCCGCTCGCCTCGTCCAGGATGCCGTAGAAAAGGGTCACGAACAACTGTTCGTCGTTGTTCTTCTCCAGGTAATCGTTCATGTATTCCAGCACGGCAGCCGGGGAGTCGATGTGGAATACGGTACTGCGTAGCAGGGTCCGGGCCATGACCATGAACAGGGCTGCCGGCACCCCCTTGCCCGAAACATCCGCAATGGCGACGCCGATCCGTTTCTCGTCAAGACGGAACAGGTCGAAAAAGTCGCCGCCGACCTCTTTCGCCGGCGTCATGTAGCCGGACGCGGGAAACGGCCCCGACAGTTCCAGGTCGTCGGGGATCAGGGAAAGCTGGACGCGGGTCGCGATATCCAGTTCCTTCTGTATCGAGGCCAGGGCTTCCTTGGTGCGCAACGCCTCGCGCAGCCGGTCATGCTGATCCTGCACCCGGCCCGACATGTGCTGGAATGCAATGGCCATCATGGCCATGGAGTCGGGCGGTTTCGCGTCTTCTTCAGCGTCTTCCGAGAGATTGTGCAGGGCCCGCGCCTGCTGGTCGAAATCCGTCGGGGTTTCCTGGACAATGGACCGGAGCTTTTCCAGTTCGTGCAGCACCTTTTCACGCTCCTCGCCATCCAGGGTCTCCGACAGACCGGTCATTTCCCGAATGATGAACCGCTTCTGGCGCGCCTGCTGCCGCTCCCGGGAGCGCCGGAACCGGTTCAGTGTCACCAGGTCGATACGGAACCTGCTGATGGCGTTGGATATCTGGCCGACCTCGTTGTCGTCGGATGCCGAGTCCTCGATCTGCGCCTGCAGATCGCCCTTGGACAGGGCGTTGAGAACCCTGACACTTTCCGCCAACGGGGAAAAAGCCCGGGACATGTAGTAGTTCAGGCCGATCAGCAGGACCAGCAGGAGGCCGCCGATCACGAACGCCGAGGGCGTACTGATCGCCTGTTGCCGGGCGATCAGTCCGGTGATGTCCCTGACGATGACGATCCGTCCGAGAAGGCCGGAGAGCTCGGCGTTCTGCGGCAGCACCGACACCGAGAAGTACTGGTCCTCCACCCTGATGGTCTGGAGTACGTCAATGTTCCGCAGGTCGATCTGCTTGCGCAGTTTGCCCCACAGCGTCCTGTCGGATGACGAAATCAATCGGCCACGCCGGTTCACAAACACCACTGACGAATCCGTGACACGCTCCATTTCCTCAATGGCCATCAGCATGTCGGTGAAGAATATCGCCATGCCGACCGGGATTTCCCGGTCGGAATACAACGGAAATCCGTACACGACTCCGGTATTTCTTTGCGCATCGTTACCGATACCCCGCGCCACGGTGCCGTCCTCGATATTCGTTTTCGCGATGCCTGATGCAATGGCCGGGGACTGGAACACGGTCGGCAGGGATGAAAAGGCCAGTGAGCCGTCCGCATAAACCAGATCGAAACGCCCGATCGCCCCCTCTTCGTTGAGCCGCTCGAACATACCCCGGCCCAGTGACTGGATCGACGCGGTATCCTGGCGTCCGATGGCGCCGATCAGTTCACTGTTGTCGGTGACCAGCGTTTCGCTGGCCTCCATCTGCTGGATGATCTCGTTCTTGATCTTGTTCCACAGGCTGATCTGGTCGCTGACCGACTCCCGGGCGAACTGGTCCTTGATCAGTTCTTCCCGTTCAAGCCCGACAAATATGATGCTGGCGCAGATGACCCCTATCGTCAGGGTCACAAAGAAACTTATTCGGTTGCGGAGCAGCATGGTTCAGCAGATCAATCCCGGACAGCCGTTTATTGCAGACCGCTGTCCTTGAAGTCGGCGATGGATATCATGTTCATGGGGGGGTAGACCCCAAGGGCCTTCACGACGTCAATGTTGACCCAAAACTTGAAGCGGCTGAGCTGGGCGATTGGCAGGTTTCTCGGGTTGATTCCGTCCACCAGGATTTTTTCCGCCTGCAGGCCCGCCAGCTTGCCAAGCGTGTGGTAGTTCGATACCAGGCCGAACATGCTGTGCGAACTCTTCAGCGTGACCTGCGTGGACGCGAAGACCGGCAGGCCCGCCTCGATCGCGGTCCTGGTGTACATGACCCCGTGCCGGGTGAAGAAAGCGTCCGGACCGATGTAGAGCACATCCGCCCCCTCGGACTTCACCTGGCGGATCAGGTCCGGCAATGTATCCGGATCCGGCTTCCCGTCCTCGTTCAGGGGAACCGGCACGGCCAGGAATTCCATGCCCGATTTTGGCACGGCTTCCTGAAGCTGTTCGATATTGATCCTGGAATTCCTGGCGGTCTTGTCGTAGATGGCGGCCAGTTTCCGGAAGGGACGATAGGCCCGTATGACGTTGAGCTGCACATCCAGCGGGGCGAGAAATGAGACTCCCGAGACCATGCGGCCGGTACTTTCATAGCTCTTGATGATATTGGCCACCTGGGGATATGCCACCAGCACGAAGATGGTCGGGATATCGCGTATGAATTTTTCCGGCGTGTCCGTATCCACACTGCCGACAATGCTCAAGGTCGCACCCGTGCCCCATGTGTAGACCAGATCCGGTTTTGTCCGCCGGATCTCCTCGACGATCGGCGGGGCGTTCGCCCGGTCAAGTTCAAGACTGCGGACGGTCAGTTCATAGGGAATTCCCCGTTGGTTGAGGTAGTCCCTGAACCCTGCCTCCACCTCGGTTTCCCCGCGCCAGACCACCGCGAAAATCCTGTAGGGCCGGCCATTTTCCCCGCCGCCCGTTCCCTGGGCATAACCCGGAACCGGCACCACCAGCAGGATGGCCAGCAGCCCGGTGACGAGAGTCAGCAGCGTGCGCCGGAAATTCATGCCGTGACCCCTCCCGGAACCCTGCGCCGGTCGGCATTGATGGCCACCAGGGTCAGCAGCACGGCGAGTATGACCAGACCGCCAATGGTTGCCATCGCCCCGGGATAGGACAACTGCTGCACCAGCAAGGCGGCCAGCAGGGGCCCGATCACCAGGCCGATCCGGTCCACGAAACGGTATATGCTGATCGCGACCGGGATCTCGATCTGGTCGCGATAGCTGTAGATGATCTGCTGCATGATGGCATAGAGCGGCGACATGACCAGGCAGTGTCCGGTGCCGACGGCGATGATCGCGATCAGCACGGCACGGGATTCACCGCCCAGCAGACCACTCGCCATTCCCGCAAACAGCCCCAGTCCACTCAGCGAAGCGCCCGCGACGGTGAAGGTGACATACCTTCTCGTATGGTCGGCCAGACGCGCGATGACGGGTGTCCCGACCACGATCAGCACCCCGTACAGCATCATCATCTGGCCGATCTCGGTATTGCTGTGGCCGAGATGGTTCAGATACAGCGGGACCAGGAAGAACAGGAACGCGGAAAGCGTGGCCCTGGTCGGCACCGCCGTCAGCACGGTACCGATGAACCGGGCGTTCCCGAACAGGATCTTCCACGGCTCAAGGCCGGTTGCCTTCGATTCCGGGGAGGGTATGGGCTTGACGTTCGACTCGGCGTCCAGATCCCTGAGCAGCTGGTACGCCACCAGCCCGGAGACCACGGACAGGCCTGCCGAAATGAGAAACGTCATCTGCTGCCCCACGTAGTCGGCGAACATCCCCCCCATGGAAGGGCCGCATACGTAGCCCGCGAAAATGGCGCCCACGAATGCCGATGCACTGTACGCCCGGTTCGTTTCCTTGGCATACAGGGCCACCCAGGTTTCACAGGCATTGAATATCAGGCCGTAGCCAATACCGTTCAGACAGCGCCACAGGATCAGCTCGGTGTAGCTGTCGCTGAAATAGGTACCGCAATAACCGACGAACGCGCAGCAGATACCGGCGAGGAAAAGCCTTGAACTGCCCAGGCGCTGGGTCAGCTTCCCGGCAAACAGGGTCGCGACAAAGATCGCTGCCATGAACAGGGTGATCGGCAGGCTGATCATCACCTCATAGGAGAAAACCGGCTCGATCGGGATGAAGCTGCCAACGAAGAGCGGGAAGAAGGACCGGGACAGCTCCTCCGAGAAGATGAACAGGAAAAACGGAACGCGGATCAGGGACGGGGTCTTCTCGACGAGACCGAGCCGGTCCGAAAACCAGTACCGCCTGTTGGCCTGCGTTTTCAGCATGGCGATCTTCTGGCTGACCAACGGATCAATCTGCGCATCCCTGAGTTCCCGGAGTTCGAACTGGAAATCCAGATACCGCTGCTCCAGGTGGTACATCAGTCGATTGAGGTTGGAGACCATCAGGCCGATTTCATTCCGGGCCCTGAGAAACACCCGCTGGGTGAACTCTCCCTTCGAGCCCGCTTCAAGCACCTTCTGGATGTGCGCCGTGGGATCCAGAATGCGCAGGCTCATGAACATCATGAGAAATTCAAGGGTGATCACCATCGACACGATAATCACGGCGATGATCTCATAGAGTACCGTGGCGAGCTGCCGCCGGACGTTGTCTCCGCTGACCCCCACATGCAGGGTGGCGTTCAGGTTGCCGTTCGAATAGATGGGGAACCCGCTGTCGATATACTTGCCGATATTCCCTGTCCAGTACGCCTGCGCGGGCGCACGCGGGTCGTAGGCGTTTTCCTTGAGCCGGCCCCGAAGATCTTGCGGCAGGTTGCGCTCGTACATGAGCCGGGAAGATCCGTCCACCAGGGCGAGGAACTGGATGTCCGTATTGGCATCCAGGATATGTCTGAAGTACTCGTCGACCCCGACCAGCTCACTCGGCGGTATGCCGAGATCGTTGATGGCATAGGACAGTTCGGAGGTCAGGGCCCGGCCCACAGCAATGGCCTTGCGGTTCAGTTCGGGCTTGAGGTCATCCTCGAATCCCTGCAGGGCGATCCAGGATATGACAATCTGACTGACCAGCATGACGACTCCGCCCAATACCAGGAGCCGGAGAAAGAGCCCTCTTTGCTGGGCCGAAACCTGCACGCCGACCGAACCCTGCTTCGCTGCCCGGTTCGCGCTCACACTCATGTCCCCTTGCCCTCGTCCAGTTCCCTGGCCCTGTCGACCGTGGTGTCCATGTCCTTGTAGGTCGCCAGCACCGCGGCGACGAACCTGCGGTAGATCGGGTGCTTGATGTCCGCCCCCTTGAGCACCGAGACATCCTTCTGTTTCGCCGTGGAGATGTTATCCATGATCTGCCCCATCAGCTTCAGTTCCCTGCAGGTCCGATTGAGCAGGAACATGGCGCCGAGAAACGCGATGATGATCGAGATCCCCGCGGCAATGGAGTTGACGGCAAACAGGCGGCCAGCCTGTTCCTCTATTCTCTGGTCCAGAAATTCCCGGGAATACCGGAGCACCAGGGAACCGACATGCTGGCCGAGGTTGTTCCTGATTGAAGTACCGACCACTACGGCGTCATGGTCCTGGGTCGACCAGGACGCGTTGTTGGAATTCAGGCGCCAGGTGCTGATCCATTCCTCCGGAACCAGGTCCCCCACGGAACTCGAGTCGGAGCTGTAAAGGACCACACCGTATTCATCGAACACCTCGATGGACAGGATCTGGCGGTCATCAAGGGCATATGCCTCCAGCACTTCCGTGATTTCGAGATTTTCCAGCACAAGGCCCAGGTCCATCTGGTTCTCGACGTCGTTCCTGATCTCGCTCGTCACGAATTCGAACCGGGAAGTCAGCAGCTGTGAAAATGTCTGCCCGAACTTGTGCACGCTCAGAGCGCTGGTCGTGACGATTCCCAGTATCAGGATCGGCACCAGGAGCAACGCAACGCGGAATGCGAAACCGAAAAACATCCGCTACTTCCCCATGGCGCCCGGGGATGGGTTGCCGGCACCCGGGACCGGAGGGCTTCCTGACGGAACGGGATGACAAATGCTCTCCGCCAGTGCAACTCTGGAATGCTGACGGAATTCGGAAAGCAAGATCATGATGGGGTTGGGGTAATATTATTCAGCCGAGTTCCGGCCGGTCGGGCCAAAACCTGACACAACGAGGTCGCAACAACCTTGCCAATGGAATACTCAGGACAGTTCCAGTAACTAACGCACACTGTATCGGACAAACGGCACGGATAGCAAGGGCAATTGTAACCCGCCAACCCCCCGGCAAGGCCACCTGACCGGACACCCGGGTCCGGCCGGGCAGGGTGACTGAACATGCCGGGCGGCGGCTGTCCCGGCACCGGCAGTCCATAAAATGTCCGCGAACCGGTTTTCAATATGACCGCCGACATACACTAAGATATACTTTGGCATCGCAAGATTCCCGACAGTCCGTACCAATGACCACGGAAACGCCGAGGCCAGGTTCTTCCGCGGCGGGCGAAATAACCACTTCGGGCGCACGCCTATTTGCCGACTACCAGGTCCATCCGTCCTGTTACGACGAGATGTTCAGGGCCAGCGGCATTCCGCACGACCATTGCCTGGAACTGTGGAAGGCGCTCGATGCCATGTCCCGCACCGACATCAAGGCCATGCAGGAACGTGCCGAAAGGTCCTTCCTGCACGAGGGGATCACGTTTGCCGTTTACGGTGATGAGAGTGCGCAGGAGCGGATCATCCCGATCGACCTGCTGCCGAGGATACTCGACGCCGGGACCTGGGATTTCATCGAGCGGGGACTGCGCCAGCGGATCAAGGCCCTGAACCTGTTCCTCGCGGACGTCTACGGACCGGCCCGGATTCTTGCCGACGGCGTCCTGCCGGGCGAACTCGTCTACAGTTGCCCCCAGTACCGCATTGAAATGCGCGGGGTGGAGGTGCCGCATGGCGCATACGTTTCACTTTGCGGGACTGACATTGTCCGGACGCACGACGGCTTCATGGTGCTCGAAGACAACTTGCGCGTGCCGTCCGGGGTGTCATACATGCTGGCAAACCGCAGGGCACTGAAAGCCAGTTTCCGGAACCTGTTCCGACAGCACCGCGTGCGCGGCATCGAGGACTACGGTCTGCTGCTTCTCCAGACCCTGAAGGAACTGGCCCCTCCCGACATTTCCAACCCCTGTATCGTCCTTCTGACCCCGGGCGTCTACAACTCGGCATTCTACGAGCACATGTTCCTTGCCCGCGAAATGGGGATCGAGCTCGTGCAGGGCAAGGATCTTCTGGTCCATGACGGTTTCGTCTACATGCGGACGACCGGCGGCCTGCGCCGTGTGGACGTGATATACCGCAGGGTCGATGACGATTTTCTGGATCCCCTGGCTTTCCGTCCCGACTCGCAACTGGGTGTGCCCGGCCTGTTCTACGCCTACCGGCTGGGAAATGTGGTCATCGCCAACGCCCCGGGCACGGGGGTTGCCGACGACAAGAGCGTCTACCCCTTCGTCCCTGACATGATCCGATACTATCTGGCAGAGGACCCGTTGCTCGCCAATGTTGAAACCCATCTCTGCCGGCAGCCCGAAGGCCTGGAATACACCCTCGACAATCTCGAGCATCTGGTCGTGAAGATGGTCGGCGAATCGGGGGGGTACGGCATGCTGGTCGGGCCCCACGCAACACCCGACGAACGCGCCGAATATGCACGGGAAATTCGCAAGGATCCGTCCAATTTCATCTCCCAACCCACCCTCGACCTTTCCTGCGCGCCCTGCCTGACGGGCGACGGGGTTGCGCCAAGACATGTTGATCTGCGCCCTTTCGTACTGCATGGCCAGAACACGCGGCTGGTGCCCGGCGCATTCTGCCGGGTCGCCCTCACCCCCGGCTCCCTGGTTGTAAACTCCAGTCAGGGCGGTGGCGGCAAGGATTTCTGGGTACTTTCCTCCTGACCGTATCGAAATGCTGTCGCACAACGCCCAGGGACTGTACTGGATCGGCCGGTACCTTGAGCGGGCGGAGCATGGCTGCCGCCTGCTCGCGGACCAGCTCGAAGCCCTCCAGGACCGGCCGGTGGACGATATCGACCGCATGTGGCGGCGCCTGTATGCAAGCCTGAAGCGCAGCCCGGCGGGCGGCAGCCTGGAATCCAACCTGAGCGATGAGGAATTCATGCTGGCGGATTCCTTTACGCTCGCCGACGACCTGACTTTCGAGCCGAGCAATCCTGGTGCCATCCGGAACTGCGTTGCGTCCGCGCGCGAGAATGCCCGCCAGGTCCGAAACTCGATCGGCAAGGACATGTGGTACTGCCTCAACACGGTTCATCTGGAACTGTCCGGCATCGAGATCGGGGACATCTGGAACAATCAGCCGGGGGATTTCTATTCCCATACCAAGGACGCCATCCGGACGTTCTCCGGGGCCGCCGACAGCACCATGTACCGTGATTGCGGGTGGCATTTCCTGCAACTGGGCCGGTTTATCGAGCGGGCCCAGTTGCTCGCTTCCCTGCTGGACGCGCAGGTTTCAACCTTCCCCACCGGGGAACAGCAGATCGAGTCCGACTGGTGCTCCCTGCTGCGGGTCTGCGAGGCCAGGTTCGCCTACAGCCGCCGCCATTCGCTGGAATACCTGCCGTGCAACGTGATCGGATTCCTGGTTTCCGATCCCCTGCTGTCACATTCGATCCGATATTCGCTGGCACGGATTACCGATGCACTTGACGCCGTTTCCGAGGAGCAGCCCGCCATGGAGGCGAGCCACCTGGGAGGGCGCATGTCGGCATACATCGACTACGAGTGGCCGGGCCGTGACCCCGAGGATGATCAGGCCACGCGCCATGCATTGCAAAGAATCCACGATACCTGCTGTCATCTTCACGACAACATCGAGGCGACCTATTTCAACTACATCATCGAGGACAGCCCGCGGTCATGAAGACGCCGCCACAGAGGTTCCTGGTCGAGCACCACTCCCACTTCCACTACACGGCACCGGCATACCATAGCGTGATGCTCCTTCGCCTGCACCCCCGGGAAGACTGTGGACAGCGGGTGCTGAAGTTCAGCCTGCGTTCGGACCCTGCCGCTGCACTCGCCTCCTTCGACGACGCGTTCGGCAATACGTGCCACCTGCTCAATATCCACCGCGAACACCGGCAGACCATCCTGAACTCCCGGGTACAGGTTGAAACCTGCCCGGCGCCTTCGCTCGAGACCCATGCCGAAAGCGACGACTGGGACGCACTATCAGAAATGGCAAACCCGATCCAGCTCTGGGAATACCTGAATCCCAGCCGATTCGTCTACACCTGCCCGGCCCTAGAGTCATTCGTGACCGAGAACGGCATCCGCCGCGGTACCGGCCCGATTTCCTCGCTGCTCGAAACTGCATCCATACTGTACAAGACGTTCCGCTACGAACCCGGCAGCACCGAGGTGTACTCCCCGATCGAACATATTCTGGAGACCGGGCGCGGGGTCTGCCAGGACTACACGCACGTCATGATCGCCATTGCCCGTTCCTGGGGAATACCGGGCCGTTACGTGTCGGGGTATCTTCACCTGGAAGGAATCGCAGGCGAACAGGTTCCCGCAGGCGCCAGCCATTCCTGGGGCGAGTTCCTGCTGCCCGGCCTGGGCTGGGTCGGCATCGACCCGACCAATGACACGCTCTCCGATCACCGGCACATACGCATTGCCGTAGGCCGCGACTACGCGGACGCGGCACCGACCCAGGGGACCCTATTCAGTGGCGGTGAATCCGGCCTCGAGGTGCAGGTAACGGTCCGGGAGAGCGACGAGCCGGTGCCGGCGGTCAAACTGTACGCACAGCATGCGAATCTCATCGCCACCAGGGCGCCGATCCCGTCACAGCATCGCTCCGACCAGTAGCCCGCCACTTCCCCTTCCTGTCCTGCCGTGACCCTGCCCGCGGAACTTCTCAGGGCCTACACCGAAACCGCGTACCGCGTGTACGACGGGAACCATGTCGAAACCCTCCAGATCGGGAAAGCGAGCGACTTCATGGTTGCGCGCATGCGGCAACTCGAGGTGACCACGGCCTGCCTGATCACCGCCTGGAATCCATACAGCGAACCGGCCGTCGAAACGGATAACCGGGCCCGGAACGCCGCCCTTGAGACCGAGATACGGAATGCGGGGTTTTTCCTGCTTCCGGGAAAGGGCGAGAACACCCGGGGTGAATGGCCCGGGGAGGAGAGCATTCTGGCTTTCGGTCCGACCCGGGCCCAGGCAACCGGGTGGTGCCGCCAATACCGGCAGCATGCAGTGGTCTGGGTCCGGAGCGACGGCATCCCGCTCCTTCTCCTGCAGGATGGGACCCTGCTGGAAGGGGAAAGCTAGCGGGGATGTCGCCGCCGGGCGGGAGATGTCCGGAGGCAGCGGCGATGGCCCGCCTAGCGGGAAAAATCAACCGAGCAACGACGCGATCGATTCCTCGAGAATATCCAGTCCCCGCCCGAGCTGATCGTCCGGCACGGTGAGCGGCACCAGCAGCCGGATCACGTTTCCGTAAGTACCGCAGGACAGGAGGATCAGCCCCCTGTCCCTGGCCGTGGCGAGGATTTTCCCGGTGAGCTCGGCATCGGGCTGGTGGATGTCGCCATCCCGGAACAGTTCCATCGCCACCATGGCCCCGAGGCCCCGCACTTCGCCGATTTCCCGGTATTTCCCCGCCAGGGTGTTCAGCCGGTCGGTCATCATGCCACCGATGGTCCGGGAGCGGTCCACGAGGCTCTCCTCCTCGAACGCCTCCAGTACCGCAAGGGCCGCCGCGCAGGCAATGGGGCTGCCGCCGTAGGTGCCGCCGAGACCCCCGGCACCGATGGCGTCGACGACATCCTCCCGTCCGGTCATGCCGGAAAGCGGGAAGCCGCCGGCGATGGACTTGGCGAAGGCCGTGATATCCGCGGCAACCCCCATCTGTTCCATGGCGAAGAAGGTGCCGGTACGACCGGCGCCGGTCTGCACCTCGTCCGCTATCAGCAGGATCCCGTGCTCGTCACACAGGGCACGCAGGCGCTGCATGAACGACGGCGTGGCGACGTAGAACCCGCCTTCTCCCTGCACGGGCTCCAGAAGGACCGCCGCGATGTCGCCGGGTTCCGCGTCATTCTTGAAGATCCGGTGAATCGAGGCGATGGCGTCGTCCTCACTCACACCGTGGAGCGCACAGGGATAGTCCGCGCGGAACACTCCGCCCGGCATCAGGCCCATGCCGGTACGGTACGGCGCCACCTTGCCGGTCAGCGCCAGGGTCGCCAGAGTGCGGCCGTGGTAGCCGGATGTGAAGGCAATCACGCCGGTGCGTCCGGTAAAGGCCCGCGCGGCTTTCACCGCGTTCTCCACCGCCTCCGCGCCGGTAACGAACAGCGCACTCTTCTTCGCGAAATCCCCCGGGACGAGACGGTTCAGCCGCTCACAAACGGAAATGTAGTTCTCGTATCCCAGCACCATGAAGCAGGTATGGGAAAAGGCCTCCATCTGCTCCAGGACCGCGGCCTTCACCCTGGGATGCATGTGGCCGGTGTTGAGCACCGCGATACCGCCGGCGAAGTCGAGGTATTCGCGGCCTTCCACGTCCCAGACCGTGGCGTTTTCCGCGCGCTCGACGTAGATGGGATGGATCGCCCCGACACCCCGGGCCACCGCCGCCTGGCGCCTGGCCAGCAGGGATTCGTTGGTTGCGGTACCGGACTGGAGGCCGGACACGGATTTCAGTTGTTCTGCGCTGGCTGACATGTTCGTCTCGCTCTCAGGGTGGTGATGCCCGCCGTGACAGACCGGATTGCGGCTGCCCGGACGGGATGGCAAATCATATGGTAGTCCCCGGCCCTGCTGTTTTCCAGCATCCCGCGCAATTTATTACTGGTTTCTTCCTTCCGGTTATCCGGCAGTCCGACAAGACCGCAACCACGGTATGAACCGTCCCCGCAGTCCTGCCTCCTGCCGGCAGACCCCCCGCAGGTTCAGCCGGGCGGCCGCACGAGACACCCCACCTTGGCGCCCAGACTCCTGGCCGTACGCATCTGCCGGTAGAGCCGCGAGAAACCGTGAAGGAAGATCACGGCGGGATTGACAGTCTCCAGCGGCGGCAAGACGCCGTAGACCACCTTTTCGCGCTCTTCCTCGAACGTGCCGAACAGCCGGTCCCACACGATGAAGACGCCGCCGTAGTTCTTGTCCACGTACTGCGGGTTCGAGCCGTGGTGAACGCGGTGGTGCGAGGGCGTGTTCATCACCGCCTCGACGGGCCGGGGCAACTTGCCGATTGCCTCGGTGTGAAGCAACGTCTGGTAGAGCTGCACGAAGGCCTCGGCGAAGAACACGACGAGGGGGTCGAAGCCCGCGATCACCAGCGGGATATGGAAGGGCAGCGGGAACACACCGTCGAGCGGGCCGAAGCGGTAGGCCACCGAGATGTTGAAGAACGGCGATGAATGGTGGACCGTGTGGGTCGCCCACCCGATCCCCACCCGGTGCGTGAACCGGTGCTCCCAGTAGTAGGCGAGATCGGCCAGCACAACGCACAGCGCGATGGACCAGGCCGTGGTCGGGATGTCGAACACCCGCCAGTAATAGTGGACGTGGTAATAGGCAGCGATGTAGAACGTCGCGAGCAGTCCGTAGGCAATCAGCAGGAAGGCGATCAGCGTGGCGAAGTTGGCGAGGGTGTCGCCGATCAGGGTCCAGGTAAGCGTCTTCCTGAAGGCGTAGCGGACGAGTTCGAACAGCAGGAAGGCGCTCGCGGCGAGGAAGATCCACTCGTCGAGCAGAATCTCCCAGTCGTAGACCCGATTGACCGGGATGGGTCGGTCAAGAAAATCCATGGCCGTCCCTCCAGGTTCGGCAGAAAACGATGAGATAGGCTGACACCCCCAGAGCATGGCGAGCATCCACGGCAACCGGAGCGTCATCTCACGCCGAGTCGCATGGCCGATTCCGGTGGGCGGACAGTGCTGGTTCAGAAACTGATGAAAGTTGCAGCCCTGTCAACCAGCGGATATAAGCCCCAAAGGAAAAAATACAAGGTCATGAAACGATGCCGGAATTGCCTTGTTCACGGGTGGGCTCAAGATGACCGTACCAGGATCACAGCCGTCACCGAAGTGCGCCATGCCCACACGAGTCCTTTCTCCATCCCGCTAGTAACCTGTGAGTTCCATGTAACCCCAACCGGATACCGGCGCACCGTTCCAGGTTCCGTCTACATTCACCAGTCCCTCGTAATAGCGAAAGGCCATGTCCATCACCTGGTCGTCAATTGCCGGCGTGACGGTGAGTGCCCAGGGGACTTCCGGGGAGTCTGCCCGCAGACGCCAGGCGACGGGATACGTGGTTTCATGGCCAGGGGCGGTCCAGTACCCGGTGGGTTCAAGGCTGATACCGCCGGGGTCCAGTGAGGTTTTTCGATTCGCCGGGTCAAGCAGCGCGGCGGACAGGTACGGAGGATTGCCTGCCTCCCTGACCTGGAAAATCACCAGCCTGTACCCGTTGTCGAGATTGAGGGAGAACCAGTCCCATCCGCTTTGCCCGGGTGCCAGTACCGCGCTGGACCATTCCCTGTCCATCCAGGTCTGTCCCCGGACGGAAAAGATCTCCTCCCCGAGGCGCACCGTTCCCCGGGTCGACAGACCGGGCATGGAATAGTAGTAGCTGGCGGCCCGTTCGTCCGCGGTTTTGACGCTGTATCCACGATCGCCCTGCAGCACGGGCGGCAGTGCGGCCTCCACGACGAGGTCCAGCGCCAGTTCACCGGTCCCGGCAGTCAACCGGGCGGTAAAGCAGCCATCACAGGCTTCATTCCTGCCGGTCGCCCTTGCCGACCAGCCGTTGACCCAGATGGCGAGCGGCGCCGCCTCGGCCCCGGCGAGTCCCAGCGCCCCGCGGGCGAAGTCTTCCCGGGCGGTGAAGCGTTCTCCATCCACGTCCGTCAGCGCCAGGTGCGCCATCCATGACTGGTCCGAAGACCAGGCGGAATCGGGCCGGACGCCGGCGCCCCCCGTACGGAAGCGAAAGAATGTGAGCTGATAGCCGAACACCCTGCCCGCGGGACTCTCCAGCCGGCCCGTGAAATACCACCATTCCTGGCGGAAATCGGGGTGGGGACCGTGGTCCCGGGGAAACTCGATGGCGTAACCCGGAACCACCGGCCTGAACTGCTCCTCTGCCGGCATGGACAGAAAGGCGATAAGATCCTCCCGGGACCGGGATTCGTCCTCGGACCCGGTTTCCGCACCACGGAACAATACGGTCAGCAGTCCGGCCAGGGCCAGCATGACCGCTATGACCGCCCACCGAAGGACGCGGCCTGCCGTGAAATGCGCGTACTCAGTCTTCACGAAGCCTCCGGATCTCCTCTCCACCCCGGAAGCGCCATGCCGGGTAGACCGCTGCCGCCAGGGCGGCCGCCACCGACAGCGCCACCGCCTGCCATGCCAGGTTCCAGTTCACCAGGCTTTCCATGGACCAGCCGAAGGACCGCACATTGATGACCCGGATGAGGATCAGGGACAACAGCATTCCCAGGGGCACGGCCACCAGCCCCGCAGCCAGACCGGCAAGCCCGGACTCCAGAACCAGCAGGCCCCCGATCTGCCGCCGGCTGAAACCGATCGCCGACAGCATGGCGAACTCCCGCCGGCGTTCCAGCAGCAATGCCATCAGCGCCGACAGAATCCCAATCACCGCTACGATCACCGCAAGCAGACGCAGTACCGCCGTGATCCGGAATGTATGGTCAAACACCGCGAGCGAGGTCTGCCGCAGGTCGCGGTTGGAACGGATGAACATTCCGTAGGGTGCGCCGGGACGGCTCTGGACGGTCCCGATCGTCTGCGCCACATCGGCGCCGGGCGCCAGATACAGGGCGGCCGAGACCTGGCGGCGATCATCGAAGTACCGGTTCCAGGTACGCCGGTCCATGGTCACCAGGCCGTGTTCGCTGGAGTAGTCCCGGTACACCGCGGCAATGGAAAATCCGTGCATTCCACGATCCGTGGGCAACTCGACCCGGTCACCCGGGACAAGGCGCAGCCGGAGGGCCAGCGATTCGGTGATCAGGACCTCGCCGTCCCTGTGGAACCGGCTCCAGAGATCCTGGTCCTGGCCGTCGATGATCCGGAAACCGTCGAATCCCTCCCTAGGCATGTCCACCGCGAATACGGTGAGGGGTCCGTGGTCGGTACCGAGGTCGACCCGGCGCCCGGTACTCAGGTAGCGCAGCTTCGGCAATCCGCGCAGTTCCGCGAGGAAATCTTCCGTCAGGGCAGAGTCCCCTTCCTGGCCGGTACTGAGGTATACGTCGGCGCGCAGGTAGTGGGCAAGCCAGTCTTCCACGGAGAAACGGAAACTCTGGATCATCAGTTCAATGCCCAGGGTGGCGGAAACCGCCACCGACAGCGCCGCAACGGCCACGCCGGTCCGGTCCAGGTGGCGGCCGGCATTGCCGAGCGCCACCTTCGGCACCAGTTGCCAGTTTCCCGGCCGGAAGACGGCGCCCGCCCGGGAACCCTGGTGGAGCAGCCACGGCCCGAGCAGTGACAGGGCGCATATCAGGAAGAACAGTCCGGCAAAGGGCAGGACCAGAGTATCCTCCGGCCAGAGAATCAGCATGGCCGCGAGGACCCCAAACCCCAGTGCCGACGGAAACAGCCATGGCAGCAGGCGCTCAAGTCTCCGGGCTCCCGCCGTTTCGTGGAGCAGCACCACCGGCGCCTCCCGGGTGGCCGCCAGAATAGGTGCGAGCCCGGCAAGCACGCTGGCCGCCAGGCCCACCAGCAGGGCCTTGGCAGCCGTCCAGGCGGAAAGGACCGGTACCGGATTCCCGAGCTCGTGGTACAGGGCGTCGATCGTGCCGCCCACCAGCACTGTCAGCACATCCGCCAGGACGCCGCCGAGCAGTATTCCGGAGACGGTGCCGAACGCCCCGATCAGCACCACTTCGGTCAGCAGCACCAGGGAGACCTGGCCGCCGGTGACGCCCATCGCGCCCAGCAATCCCAGTAACCGCCTGCGCCTGATCACCTGGAAGCTGACCGCACTGTAGACCAGGAACATGGCGACCACCAGGGCGAGCAGGCTGAGCGCGGTGAGGTTGATTCGAAACGCGCGGCTCATGTCCTGCCGGGCACCATGGTGGATGCCGAGATCGATCAGCCTCGTATCGGCGGGCAGCAGGGCGCGCAGGACACTTTCTTCCCCCGGCCGAAGGCGCAGGTCCACGTGGCTGATGCGGCCCTGCATGGCAAGAAAATCCTGGGCCCAGGAAATGTCCGTCACCAGCAGCCTGGATTCCGATTCGCCGGGGATCGTGAGCGTGCCGGCCCATTGAAAGGCCTGCCTGCGGCTGCCATGCTCCAGCACCACGTAGTCGTCTTTCATCCCCGCCAGACCATCCGGCCCGAACAATGGCCAGGGGATTTCCGCCTCGCCTTCCGGACCGGGTTCGCCCGTGAACTGGTCAAGGTGAAAATTCCGCAGCCGGTAATCGCTCAGCGGGTCCACCCCCATCAGGGTCCAGCGTTCCCCGCTGCCCGCGATCGACACCCGGGCACTGATCACCGGCGCGGCAGCCTGGATACCCGCATCCACGCGCACGACGCGGTAGAGCGATTCATCCAGCGCCCGGGTACTTCCGGAGAGGCGGTGGGTGGCGGCCCCGTCCATGATCCGGCCTGCCCGGTGGAATTCCGCCATCGCCGAATCGTTGGCGATGTCGACGCCCACGACCACGGACACGCCCGCGGCCACGCTGAGCACAGTCAGCACCAGCTGCCAGGGACTCCTCAGCAGGTCCCGGGCAAGCGCGAGTACTACCAGTCCCATGGACCCAGCACACCGTCCGCGATGCGCAGCCGGCGCCCGGCCGCGGAGGCGGCCCGGCGGCTGTGGGTCGCCATCACGACGCAGGTCCCCTGTTCCGCAAGGCTGCCCAGCAATCCGATCACCGCCTCCCCCCGTTCCCGGTCGAGATTGCCCGTCGGCTCGTCCGCAAGGACCACGGGCGGCCCGTGCACTGCCGCACGCAGTACCGCCAGTCTCTGCTGCTCCCCACCGGACAGGGTTTCCGGATAGGCATTGCGCCGCTCCGCCAGGCCGAATTCCGAGAGCATGCTGTCGATTCGGTCCCCGGGCCCGTCGATACCGTTGAGAGCCAGCGGCAACTGCAGGTTCTCCGTCACCGTGAGCGTGGGCACCAGGTTGAAAAACTGGAACACCAGGCCGATGTATCGGCGCCGGTGACGGGTACACGCGTCACCGCCCAGCGCGGCGAGATCTTCGCCCGCCACACGGACGATCCCGGTGTCCGGGCGGTCCAGGCCGGCGAGGAGATTCAGCAGGGTGGATTTGCCGGAGCCGCTGGGCCCGCCGATCGCGACAAAATCGCCGGCTCGTGCGGTAAAATCCAGCGAAGTGAGGATCCGGCGGGTGCTGTCGCCCTCGCGGTAGGATTTGGCGACTCCCTGGAGATCGATCACCGCTTCGCTGTCTTTCGCCATCACTCTACCTTTTTCCCGCGATCACGAATTTCTGTTAATGGGTAAACCTTATGTTTCCGCGAAGCAACACCCACGGATTACAGCAGGAAAACCGCGATCTCTCCTGAAAGAGCACCCGCAACACCGTCTTTCGCGGGGTGCCGGCATGCTGGGACGGGCCCATGCAAGGATCTGCCGATGTCCATTCCCAACCTGTGCAGTTCATTGCATACCTCCGGCATCCTTCGCAATTGTGCGGACGCGTGGCTTGGGTCAAGATCATCGGATTCTCCATTTTGATGCTCACGGAGAGTAGCAACCCCCTCTAATCACTCAACTGAATTTACGTTTGGGCTCTGAGATGAACTGGCGGCAATTATTGATCATACCCCCGATCCTGGTGGGGATTGCGTTTTTCTATTGGATGAACCTGGAGGACAGGCGCGGAGAAGAGGCCGCTCCCCGGGAAGAGGCGCTCGCAGTGCGGGTCACCGAAGTTGCGGCGACACCGTTCCGGCCTTCGGTCACCGGTTACGGCCGCGTCGCGGCCGCATCGACCTGGTCTGCGATCAGCCAGGTCCAGGGGCGGGCCTTGGAAGTGAATCCCGAAATTTCTCCCGGCCGGATCGTGGATGAAGGAGACCTTCTCGTCGCCATCGATCCGCGCGACTACGAGATCGCGCTGGCGAAAGCCGAGACTGCGAGGGACAGTGCAACGGCCTCGCTTCGCGAACTGGATGCGACGGCCGCAAACACGAGGGAAACCCTGAAACTCGAACGGCGCATCGAGGCTTTCCTGCAGACCGAGTTCGAACGGCAGTCGAACCTCCTCGAGCGCGGCAATGTTGCGCAGTCCGTCGTGGACCAGTCGACGCGGACGCTGCTTGCCCAGCAGAAGGTCGTCCTGGAGCTGGAGAACCGGCTGAACCTGGTGCCGGTGCAGCGCGAGATCCACGAAACATCCCTTGCCACCCGGCGCGCCGAAATCGAGGAGGCCGGACGGAACCTGCAACGAACCCGGATCGTGGCGCCCCTGACGGGCAGGATATCCCGGAAATCGGTGTCTCTAGGGCAGTTCGTCCGGACCGGCGACAACCTACTGACCATCGAGTCCATCGATACCGCGGAAATCCTGGCCGAATTCCGCCCGCAGACGCTCAACAACTTTTTCCGGCTGCTCTTCGGTGACGACCTGCCCGACCTGGTGGTCAGCGAGGACATGAAGGAAGCGTTCGAGATCGTCGCAGGCCTCGACCTCGTCGTCACCGTCCACTCGACGATCAACGACAGATTTGTCTGGCCGGCGAAACTGACGCGTTTTTCCGGCCGCGCGGATGAGCAGACAGGCGCGGTCGGCATCGTGGTTGAGGTCGACGACCCCGGATTCCCCGACCCGGCCACCCGGCGGCCGCCCCTGATCAACGGCTCCTTCGTCGAAGTCCGCCTGTCTGCGCCCGAACCGGCCAGTTCCATCCGCATCGAGCGGAACGCCCTGCGGACAGACCCGGACGGAGTCGACTTCGTGTTCCTGGCAGACGGGGACTCCCGCCTTGCGCGCCGCGATGTCGTTGTCGGTCCGGTTGCCGGCGACCAGGTCGTCGTGCTTGCCGGTCTCGCCGAGGGCGACAGGGTCGTTCTGTCGGACCCGCAGCCGGCCGTCTACGGCATGTTGCTAGCCCCCGTGACGAACTGAGAGGCCGGGACGGATGATCGCCTACTTCACCCGCCACCCGGTCGCGGCAAATCTCCTGCTGCTGGGCACGATGATTCTCGGCGGGCTTTCCCTGCCGGACCTCGAACGGGAGAGCTTTCCGGAGTTTTCCCCCTCCAGGGTTTCGGTATCCGTCGCCTATCCGGGCGCCTCCGCGGCGGATGTCGATGAACTGGTCTGCCTGGAACTCGACGCCGAGCTCGGCGCGGTGAATGCCCTGGATGTTCTCGACTGTGTCTCGGTGGACGGCAGGGCGACGGCGACGCTGACCATGATGGAGGGCGGCGACATCAGCCAGTTCTACAACGATGTACTGTCCACCGTGTCGGCAATCGGCGATCTTCCGGCGGAGGCCGAGACACCGGCGGTGTCGATCCTCGGGCAGAGCGAGCTTGTTGCCTTGCTTGCAGTCTCCGGTATTGCAACCGAAGACAGCCTGATCCGCTACGCCGACGGGCTCGCAAAGGACATCGCCGCCCTGGAACTGGTCGAGTCGGTGGATGTCACCGGAATCTCCGAGAGCGAATTCCGGATTTCCCTGGACCAGAACGCGCTTCGCCGTTTCGGGATCAGCGCGAAATCGGTCTCCGACGAGATCAGCGCCCGGTCGCTTCGTGTGCCCATCGGCACGGTCCGGACCGAGGGTCGGGATATCTTCCTCAGGTATTCCGACGCACGGCGCACCATTTCAGACCTCGAGAACCTGGTCATCCTGCAGAACGACACCGGAGGGCTGGTCTTTCTTTCCGACCTCGCAACGGTCACGCTCGAGGAACTGACGCCGGAGCTGCGCGCCTTCGTGGACGGGGAAAGGACCGCGATCCTGAGAATCAACAAGACCGGGACCGCCGATGCCATTGATGCCTTCGACCAGGTGGAGACGCTCCTTGGCCGGGAACGGGCAAGGTTTTCCGAACCCTTCCGGATCACCGTGATCAACAATACGACCACGGTCGTGCGGGACCGCATCGCGCTGGTCTCCGGGAACGCGGTCGTCAGCCTTGCCCTGGTGATCCTCGTCATGTGTTTCTTCTTCACCGTGCGGGAGGCGGTCTGGATTTCCCTGGCACTGCCGTTTTCGTTTTTCGCCGCGGTTTTCGTGATGGGTATCGTCGGGGTTTCGATCAACATGATCAGCCTCGTGGCGCTCCTCATGGCGATCGGTCTCATCATGGACGACAGCATCGTGATCGCGGAAAACATCGCGAAAAAGCGTGACGGGGGCGGCGGGGATTCCGTCGCGCGCAGCGTCCTCGAGGTCATGCCCGGCGTGATTTCCTCCTTCCTGACGACTACCTGCGTCTTCGTCCCCCTGATGTTCATTTCAGGCGAAATCGGGGCCATCCTGAAGGTGATTCCCGTCGTTCTTCTGATTACGCTCGGTGCGAGCCTGCTTGAGGCCTTCCTGGTGCTTCCGAACCACATGCACCATGTCCGGACCGACCCCCAGGCCAATGCCCGGCGCCTGGCCCACCGCATGCTGGTGCGGATCAGGGATGATTTCGTCCTGCCGACGGCATCCTTGCTTGCGCGCTGGCGGTACCTGACCCTCGGTTCCGTCTTCGCGATCCTGATTTTCAGCGTCGGCCTGATTGCCTCGGGCACCGTCAAGGTCATCGGCTTCCCGACCATCGAGGGCGATACGGTCGAGGCACGCATCGCACTGACCCCCGGACTGCCGCTCGAACGCACACAGGCGGTCGTCAGCCAGCTCGAGGACGCCCTGAAAAGGGTTGACGAAGAGCTGACCACCGGCACCGTGGGCAAAGAACCGCTGGTCCTGCGTGTGCTGACGAGGTTTGCCTTCAACCCGGATGTCAAGGACAACGGTCCGCACACGGCAACCATCACCGTTGACCTGTTGGCCAGTGAACGAAGGAATGTCTCCGCCGACGAGGTGCTGAACGCATGGCGGGCCGCGGCCGGACCCATCCCGGACCTGGTGCAGGCCAACTTCACCCAGACGGCCCTGGGTCCGGGCGGGCATGACCTCGATGTCCAGTTGTCCGGACAGGATCTCGCGGAACTCGAACTTGCTGCAACCGAACTGCGAAGCAGCCTGCTCGCACGCGACGACGTGACGGAGGCTTACCAGGATTTCTATGGGGGCCTGCTGGAGGTCCGGCTGACCCTCAACGAATTCGCCCACGTGAACAACCTGACGCCGCAGGTGGTCGCCGAGCTGCGCAGCGCTTTCTCCGGAACGGAGACTGACAGCTTTCGCGTCGGGCAGTCGGATATGACGGTGCAGGTCGAACTCGGCGACAGCATTCCTTCGATCGATGATCTTGAGGATTTCCCGGTTGCGATTGCCGGCGGCAAACAGGTTTCACTCGGTTCGATTGCCGACATGGATCGTTCGTACGCCTACGGGCAGATCACGCGCGAGGACGGCCGGGCCGTCGCCAGGATCCTCGGAAAGATCGACCGCGAATCCACCACTTCCGCCGTCATATCCCGAGTGGTCACCGACGAGCTTGCGCCTTCGCTGAAGAAGAAATTCCCTGCCGTAAGTATCGAGATCGGCGGTGGCGCCGAAGAGCAGGTTGAGACCCAGAGCTCGATCATCATGGGATTTCTGTTCGGATTGTTCGGCGTCTACATCGTCCTTGCATTCCAGTTCCGCAGCTACACGCTTCCGCTCATGATCATGCTGTCCATCCCGTTCGCGCTTGTCGGGACGGTATTCGGGCATCTCCTGATGGGATTGGACATCTCGATGCCGAGCCTGATCGGGTTCGCTTCGCTCTCTGGCGTGGTCGTGAACAATGCCATTCTTTTCGTGACCTTTTTCATCTCCGAGATTCGCGGGAGCGACTATCTGGCCGCCGCGGTGGAAGCGGTCCGGCACAGGTTCCGGCCTGTGGTGCTTTCCACGCTCACTACCTTCATCGGCCTGATGCCGATCGTGACCGAGACCAGTCCGCAGGCGCAAGTGCTGGTTCCGCTCGTCGTCTCCGTCGCGTTCGGGCTGCTCTCGTCCACCCTGATTGTCGTCTTCGTCTTTCCCTGCATCCTCGGCATCTACTTCGACTTCAGGAATGTCGGGAAATGGCATGCCACATTCCAAGTCAAGTCGGCTGCAGCTTGATAACTTGTGCAGCTACCGGGGAATTGCGCGCACTCGACATGTGCCCGGGGTTGCCGCCCGGGATACGGTGCCATTCAAGGCTGCCGGATTGAAAACGCTCGATCCCTGCTCAGAAATGAAAGCGCAGTGAGACCCCAAGCTTTCTGATGTTGTCGAAATTGTCGTCGGTGTGCCTGCTGTAGGAAAAGAAGGCACCAACCGACAAACCGTTTTCGGGATAAACATGCCCCCCGATCCTGAGCATGGTCTCGGAGTCCGAAATTTCTGCACCGGTGCGAAGGACATCCGCCCGGGTATGGATTCGCGAGAGCTGGACTTCGACCTCCAGTCCATCCCTGATCCAGTGGCGTATGCCAAGCGCGGCGCTGAATCCATTACCTTCAATGCTGGACTCTACGGTGGATACGGCCGGCGGCCCGGACCGGGAGGGCACGACAACCGGAACCAGGTGCTCGACGTTGAAGTCCACTATCGCCAGCGCCTCGGTGTAGATGCCGGTCCGTTCTCCAGCGTCCCAGTGATACCCGCCGCCCAGGGCAATGGCAGTTTGCTCGCTGTCGAGATCCACGGGAGTGAGCGCCACCTCGTTCCCGAATTCCTTGGTCTCTCTCGACCATGCGTACTTCACGTAGACTGAATCGGAAACCTCCCAGGAGCCGCTGATCCCGAAGGACCTGCCGTCCGCATCGACCTCCAAAGGGGCGGCGGCGGTGTTTTCGGTCTTCGACAGGTCCGCCACCAGTTCCAGGTAGCTGTAGCTGAATTCCGCCGCGCTGCCGTTTCCCGACAGTCCCGAGAAAACAACGAAGGCGATCAGTGTTCCGTATCTTGTCACGCTCCACCTCCACATTCCTGTAAGCCGTGGGAGCGGCCCTTCTGCTTGTATTTGACGCAGGCTCGAAATCGAAGTTCCAGTGCAGCAGAATATTGTTTATCCCAAAACCATCCGGAACTTTTCTCCAGTTCTTTTCTGGTGGGAATCGGAACTTTTCTTGCTCGCTCCGGGTCAAGGCGCATTCCAGCCAGAGCCGATGCGGATGATTCCATTGCCCGGTTCTTTTCTGTCTGTTTCATGGGGTCCTTGCCGCTTAAACACCGTGTCCGGATCCCTGCCGATATATTCGAGGATGATGGCGTAATTGGGAACGAGACTGATATTCCCGGTGCTGCTGCGGGCAGAGCGAACCGGAGAAAGTTCGCAAGCTGACTTTGCGAGAGGATCGGACAACCCGCCCTGTCCGGAATTCAATCTTCCGTTGGTGCCTTGAACAGATCCTTGCGCAGGGTCATCAGTGCCCCGGGATCGATCTTGCCCTGGATCACGGTCGTCTCGTTGCTGGCCAGCGCGTTCGTCAGTGCCGGGCCCATCTCACCCGGACCTTCGACCCAGATTCCCTGTCCGCCGCAAAGTTCGGCGAACTTGTCGAACCGTGGCGATGTGATTTCGGCTCCGAGAAGCCGCCCGCCGTAGAATTCCTGCTGATAGGCCATCTCGGCCCCCCAGGCCGCATTGTCGAGAACAACGATCACGACAGGCAAATCGTGGGAGATGGCCGTCTGGATCTCGATCATCGTATAGCCGATGGCGCCGTCGCCCATGACAGCCACGACCGGACGGTCGGGAGCCGCAGCCTTGGCTCCGATGGCGGCAGCCAGGCCAAAGCCCACCAGCCCGAAGTCCAGGGGCGTGATCAGGGACCTGGGCTCGAAATGAGCCAGCCGGTCGGCGGCCTGCAGGCAGGTATTTCCCGTGTCGAGTGTCACGATGGCGTTCTTCGGCAGAGCGTCCCTGATTTCGGCCAATGCGCGGCGTGGATGCAAGGGCAGCGTATCGATGGAGGCCTCCTCGGCGCGTTCTTCCCACAGGCTCTCCATTCCGGAATGGAACTCCTCTCTCCATTCGTCGCAATCAGGGCGGCGGGCCGTCATGGACAATGCCTCGGCAGTCAGCCGGGCGTCGCCCTGGGCGGCAATCTCGGCCGGGAAGTAGCGACCCACCGCCGAGCCTTCGATGTCCACATGGGCGATGCGTGTATCCGGTCCCACGTAGTCATTGCTGTGGAAGGTGGAGTTGAACCCCAGCCGGGCGCCAAGGACAACCATCACATCGGCCTCCCTGGTCAGGCGGCTGGCCACCCGGTTGCCGCGTGGGCCCGCCTGTCCCGCAAACCACGGATGGCGATGAGGCATGACGTCCGCATGGCCGGTCGAGGCGACCACCGGCACCTCCAGCCTTTCCGCCAGGGCCGTCAGGGCATCGCGCCCCGCGCCCCACTTGAAACCGGCGCCCGCGAAGATGACGGGGCGCCTCGCCTCCGCCATCATTCCCGCAATGGCGGCAACCTCATCGGGTGCCGCAGGCCCCGGCCGGACGAAATTCACCGGCGAGGGTTCCATGGCGGGAAGTTCGGCTGCAAAGAGATCCCGCGGCACATGCAGCACCACGGGACCGCGCCGCCCGCTATTTGCGAGCCGGATCGCGTCTTCGAGCATCGGGGGCAGTCGCGAGGGCTCGGTCACCAGGATCGAGCGCTTGCAGATCGGCGCAAACAGCGCCACCTGATCGACCTCCTGAAACGTATCCTTGGCAAGGTCGGCCCGGGTGATTGCCCCGGCGATGACCACCAGGGGTGAATAGGCCAGGTGCGCCTCGGCCACCGCGGTCACGATGTTAACCACACCCGGCCCTGCCTGCGCGCCCAGGACGACACCGGGCTTGCCGGTCATGCGGGCCCAGGCATCGGCCATGTGGCCTGCCGCACGTTCGTCCCTGGACCCGACATAGGCGATCTCGCCACCCTGATACATGGCATCGTAAAGTTCGAGCATCGACCCGCCCAGCAGGCCGAACACTGTATCGATGCCATTGGCTTTCAGAACTCGATAGACGGCTTCGCCGCCATTGATCATTGCCATCATTTACTCCTCGGATCGGGGCCGCAGGTTTTGCGGGTCATAAAGGGCGTCGCTGTGGACGGTAACGGGGATTTCACGGTTCAGGATCTGGACCGTCAGGCCATCGCGCGGGGTGCCTTCGCGGACAAAGAGCCAGCCCAGCGATTTCCCGATGGTGTAGCCGTAACCGCCAGAGGTGGTCAGGCCTACCGGCCTGCCGCCCCGCAGGACAGGTTCGCCGCCGTGAATATCCATGTCGTCGGCATGCAGTTCCGCGTAGAACAGTTCCCACTCCGGCGCGCGCCTCAACAAAGCCTCCCTGCCGATGAAATCACGGCCCTCGGTCGCGACAAATCGGTCAAGCCCCACGTCAAATGGACCGATATCCGGGGTGAGTTCGCCGGAGGCGGGAAAGGCTTTTTCCATCCGCATCCCGTTGAAGGCGTAGGAGCCAAGATCGGTCAGCCCGTGCTGCTCCCCGCCCTCGAACATCGCATCGTAAAGCTGCCCGATCCGCTCGAGAGGGACGTGGAGTTCCCAGCCCAACTCCCCGACGAAGGACATCCTGAGAGCGTAGCAGGGAATGCCCGCGACCGCGATCTCCTGCCCCGACAGCCACGGAAATGCGCCATTGGACAGGTCGGCGTCCGTCAGTTCCGAAAGAATTCGCCGGGACATCGGCCCGGAAAGCGCCAACATTCCCCAGGCATCCGACCTGTCGACCAGCTGCACGTCATCGCCCGGGCGAATATGCGACTCGATCCACTGGAAGTCTGGACCCGAACGGGCAATGGCGGATCCGGTGAAATACCGGTCCCCCGCGATCCGCCAGATGGTCATCTCGGTTTCGAACCGCCCCCTGGGGGTCAGCAGGTGGTTCAGGCTGATCCGTCCGTCCGTGCGGGGAATGCGGTTCGCGGAGAGACGATCCAGCACCGCTCCCGCGTCCTGTCCCGTGATTTCGAACTGGGCAAAGGCCGAGAGATCAATGACGCCGGCGGCGGTGCGTGCAGCCCTGGCCTCGCGCCTGGCGTTTTCATGTCAGGACTGGCGGCCCCAGCCGATCTTCTCCCGCTCGCCGACCTCGCCGAAATAGCGCGGGCGTTCCCAGCCCGCGACTTCGCCAAAGACCGCCCCCTTGGCGGCCAGTCGCCCGTAGAGCGGATGCCTGCGTAACGGGCGCAGGCTTTCGAGCTGCCCTCCGGGGCAGGGAGTGTCATGCCGCCGCATGAATTCGTCCTTGGTTCTTTCGACGATATAGGTGTCGTCCGCAAAGCTGCAGAAGCGGCGGGGGTCGAAGCCGCGGGTGCTGATCTCGGCCTCGCCGTGCACCATCCAGTCCGCCAGGACCTTGCCCGCGCCGCCGCCCCAAGCGAGACCGATGGACGATCCGCAGGACAACCAGACATTCGGTGCTCCCGACGGGCCGACCAGCATGCCGCCGTCGGGCGTATGGGTAATGGCGCCGCGGACCACGCGCTTGATGCCCAGTTCGCCGAGTACCGGCATCTTTTCGAAAGCGACCGCCAGGAAATCGCCGATCGAGTCATAGTCGGCCGCGAACAACTCGTTCTCCGCTTCCCAGGGCGCGCCCTGGGGCATCTGCCAGACGGTCGGGCAGACATGGCCTTCGTAAATGCCGATCAGCCCCGATTTCTGCTCCTGCCGGATGTAGCCGCCAAAGGCATTGTCACGCATCACCGGCAACTCGGGCCGTCCGGCGAATTCGGGCACCGTATCGGTGACGAGGTAGTGGTGAAGACAACTGACCGAAGGAATCCTGAGCCCGAACCATTCGCCCACCTGATTGGCGTAGGACCCGGCGGCGACGATCACGTGCTCGGCCAGCACTTCGCCCTTTTCCGTTCGCAGGAGCCACAGATCGCCCCGGCGCGAGGCGCCCGTGACCCTGTTATGCCGCTCGATCATCGCCCCCCGTGCACGCGTGGCGGCGGCCAGTGCCATGGTGACGCCCGACGGATCGACATGGCCGTCCTCGAAGGTCTGGACCGCAGCCCTGATGTCCGAGGTCCTGTAGAACGGATTGCCCCTGGCCACTTCCGCGGGTCCGACCAGTTCCATGGGCAGATCCAGCAGCCTGCCGACGCCCATGATGGACTTCATCCAATCCACCTCGTCTTCGGTGGTGGCAATGCGAAAGCCGCCCACCCCGTGCCATCCGATGCTCTGACCGGTTTCCGCCTCGGCGCGTTGATAGACTTCGATCGATTTCTTGTTGATCCAGCCCATGATCCGGCTGCCCACCGCATGGGCGATCTGACCCGCGGCGTGCCAGGTGGAGCCGCTGGTGAGTTCCGCCTTTTCGAAGAGGATCGTGTCGGTCCACCCGTTTTCGGCCAGTTGGTACTGGGCCGCGACCCCCATGATCCCGCCGCCGATGATGGCCACCCGCGTGGTCCGGATCGCATCCGTCATGCAAAGGCCTCTTTCGCGGGCTTGAGGGTGGCGCGGGCCGCGAACCGGGTGCAGGCGATCTCGACCTCGAAACCCGGGACGATGGTTTCGCGTGCCAGCCGGTCAAGCGGGGCTGTCAGCATCGCGAGCGCCACAGAACGCCCGAAGCGGTAACTCCACGTCGCCGAGGTGATCTGGCCCGCCACGGCGCCGTCGAAAAAGACGGGTTCGTCATGGATGGGGATCGCGTCCGGTTGATCGAACAGGATCGATGCGATGCGGCGGGCGGGTTCCTCGGCCCCCCGCAGGGCCTCTTCCCCCACGAAGCCCGATCCCATGGCACAGAATCGGCTGAGTCCGGCCTCGAGTGGTGTCGTGCCGGGCGTGAGTTCGTGGCCAAAGGCGCGAAAGCCGCTTTCGATCCGCAGGCTGCCACTGGCGTACAGCCCGGCATGGGCGGCGCCCGCGGCCACCAGACGTTCATGCGCGGCCATCGCCATTTCAGCGGGAATATAGAGCTCGAATCCCTCTTCGCCGGTATAGCTGAGCCGCCCGGCCCAACCGCGTGCGAGTCCGATTTCCACCGGGGCAAAATGAAACCGTTTGAGATCGGGAACCGGAGTGTTTGTCGTGGCCTGCAGTACATCCCGCGCTTGCGCCCCGGCAAGGCCAAGGATCGCGTAGCCGCTGGTGACATCGACGAATTCAACCCGAAGATTCCCACGGGTTTCCCGGATGCGCTTGAGGCCCCGCACCACTTCGCCCGCGCCGACGATCATCAGGTAGCGGTCCGGCCCGTGGCGCTGCACCGTCAGGTCGCTTTCGATTCCTCCGCGCGCGTTCAGGATCTGGGTGTAGGCAATCCGACCCTCGGGAATATCCATCTGCGCGGTGCAAAGCTGATTGAGAAACGCACAGGCATCCGGCCCTTGAATCCAGATTTTGCCGAAGGCGCTCTGATCGAGAATGGCCGCCCCATGGCGGCAGGCGTCCACCTCGCGGCCGACCTGTCCGCGCCAGGCGGGCACCCCGAAGGTCAGCGGCAGATGCGCCGCCTCGCCGTCGAAATGCACCGCCCGTTCCCAGCCGCCCCTGGCCTCGAACCGCGCGCCCGCTGCCAACAGCCCGGCATGCACCGGCGACCGGCGCTGCCCGCGTGCGGTCTCCATCGAGCGCCCCGGATAGGGATTTTCGTAGTGGCGTCCCAACACTTCGGGGATGCGCGACTCCAGCGCGCCAAGCACATTCATCTCGGGGCCGTAGCGTCGGATGTCGGCCTCGTTCAGTTCCATCGTTGGCTCACCGGCGATGATCCATTCCGCCATTGCCTTGCCCGCACCACCGGCCAATGCGATGCCGGTGGAGTTCATGCCGCCCATCAGGAAAAGCCCCGGCACCTCGGGGCTTTCCCCGAGCATGAACTGGCCGTCAAGGGTAAAGCTCTCCGGCCCGTTCAGCAGCATCCGCACCTCTGCCCGCTCCAGGGCCGGGATTCGCCGCAGTGCGTTTTCCATCATCGGCATGAAATGATCCCAGTCCTCGTCCAGCAAGTCGAAGCTGAAATCGGCGGGCAGACGATCCAGCGGCAGGCCCTTGGCATGCGGTTCGAAACACCCGACCAGCAGTCCCTCGACGTCGTCACGGGCGTAAAGACACCCGTCCTGGTCGTTCAGCGTGGGCAGATGGGCGCCGGGGCCGAGGGCCTGAATCTCGGGGATGGGCCTGGTCAGTATGTAGAAATGCTCGCAGGCATAGAGCGGCATATCGGCGCCCGCCATCGCCGCCACCTCGCGCGACCAGAGCCCGCAGGCAACAACCACCTCCCCGGCCTCGATGACATGGTCACCCACTTCAACGCCCGATATCCGCCCGGATTTCCTTCGCAGGCCGGTAACTCTTGTGTCCTCAAAGAAGCGCACCCCCTTCGCCTTTGCCCCTTTCGACAGGGCAAGCGCCACATCCGAGGGATTCACCCGCCCGTCGGCAGGCGACCAGACGGCGCCCATCACGTCATCCGTTTCGATCAGGGGCCACAGGTCCCTGGCGCGGGCGGCATCGACCACCTGCGCTTCCAGCCCGAAGGCACGGCCCAACGACACCTGCCGTTTGATATTGGTAAGCCGATCCTCATTCGTGGCGAGCGTGAGGCTGCCGGTTTGTACCCAACCCGTGGCCTGCCCGGTCTCCCGCTCCAACTTGCCGTAGAGGTCCACAGAATAGTCTATGAGCCTGGTCAGTGTGGCCGACGGCCGCAATCTGCGCACCAGTCCTGCGGCATGCCACGTGGTGCCCGAGGTCAGTTTGGCACGTTCCAGCACCACGATGTCCTGCCGCCCCTCGCGGGCGAGGTGGTAGGCGACAGAACAACCGATCACACCGCCACCGATGATGACCGTGCGGGACTGGCCGGGAAGCGTCACTCAAACGCCCCGTCGCGGACCATGTCAGACAGCGTTGCGCGAAACGCCCCAAGCGCCTCGTCGATCAGATCGGGAGTATGGGCAGCAGATGTCAGCCCCGACGTATGGGACATCATGTCCACGCCGTGCGCCAGCATGCCGTCGCGATAGGCGCGGACCTGCGCCTTCGGCAGCCCGCGGATCTCGGCGGGGGTCAGGGTATCCGGGCTGCCTCGCCCGAAATACAGGTGGATGACCGAACTGTCGCCATAGGCGAGGCCCGATATGCCCGATTCGGCCATTGCCGCGTTCATTCCATCGCGCATCCGGGTTGCCATGGCATCGGCCTTGGCCTGCGCTTCCCCTGACGCAAGCAGAGGCATCGCGGCACAGGCGGCGGCAGCGACCAATGGGGATCCGTTGAATGTGCCCTTGTGGCTGACGGCCGGCGCGAAACCTTCACGCTCCGTGGCATTGTTCATCAGTTCCATGATCTCGGCCCGTCCGCAGACCGCGCCCCCCGGGAGCCCCCCGGTAACGATCTTGGCCAGGGTGGTCAGGTCCGGCTCGATCCCGTCACGTGCCTGACGTCCCCCGGGGGACCAGCGGAACCCGGTAATGATCTCGTCAAAGATCACCACCGCGTTGAAGCGGCGCGCCACGTCGCGAAGGGCGCGCAGGGTATCCGTGGGCAAGGGCACGCACCCGTAATTCGCCCCGGAAGCCTCGATAATCACGGTGCCGATCCGATCGTCCTGCAATGCGCTTTCCATCGCCCGGGGGTCGGCGGCGCACACCTGGACCAGATCGTCGATCGCAGCGGGAATGCCCAGGGAAGCGGCCTGGCCGCTTCCGGGTGTTGCCCCTTTCAGCACCTGATCGTGCCAGCCATGATAATGGCCGTCCACCCGCAGTACATGCTCCCTGCCCGACCACGCCCGCCCAAGCCGGATGGCCAGCATTGTGGCCTCGGTTCCGGATGCCGTGAAACGGGTGCGTTCAGCACAGGGATAAAGCCGGTTGATCCATTCCGCCCAATGAATCTCGGCCTCGTGGCAATCCGCCGAGAAGATCGAGCGCCCGGCCTGCTTCTGCACGGCCTCCACGATCGCCGGGTGGCAGTGACCCAGCATCTGGCTGGCTGATCCCATCTTGAAGTCGATATAGCGCCGTCCTTCGGCGTCCCATTTTTCAGCGCCCAATGCCCGGTCTATGAAAATCGGATGCGGTTCGCGAAATCGAAGCTCGTGGCTGATCCCGCCGGGCAGGGCCCTTTTCGCCCGCAAGGAAAGGGATTTGCTCGTCATGCGTCTCTCCCGATACGGGCGCGGCTCAGCCGGATATCGAACCGCTCCCGCAAGGCGCGGTCCGTCGCATCATCGATGTGGGTTGGGAAATGGGTCCCCAGCACGGCACGGGCCTTTTCGCGGGCCACATCCCCAATGGGACGGGCGCCGTCGTCGGCCCAGTCAGACGGGCTGCGCCTGTCACCCGCAACCGGATAGAAATAGTCGGATTTCATCCGGTCAAACGTGTGCGTCTCGCCCAGATAGTGCCCCGGTCCCTGGCACACATTGGTGATGACATCGGCGGCGATGTTATCCGGGGTCGCCTCGACCCCCCTGACCGTCCGCAGGATATTGCCCAGGAGATCGTTGTCACTGACATACCCCTCAAGCGACACCGCCAGAAGACTGGCATGACTGCCGGCGGCCTGGGTGATGATGTTCGATCCGGCATGGGCCGCGAGCGCCACGGCAAGCGACTTTTCGGCCCCATACTGCGCGTCGAGCGTTTTGGAGTCGGTGATTCCGGCAATCGAACTGGTAGGCAGATCGAAATGCCGTCCCATCTGCGCCGCCGCGGCCATCAGGATTGCCTGCTCGCCGCCCCCGCCTGACATCGAGCCGGTGCGCAGATCGGCGACCAGGGGCTTCGGGGCGAAGATCGCCATGACCCCGGGATCAACCAGCCGGGCAAAGACAAGTCCCGCCAGGGTCTCGGCCACCGCCTGTGCCAATGATCCGGCAATGGTTGCCGGGCTTGTCGCGCCTGCCTGGCCTGCGCTGATGAGCTGCACCGGAAAACCCGCCCGAATCGCTTCTTCCAGAACCTCGCAGGCTTCTTCGGCAAATCGCATGGGCGGTACGACGTGGCAGACCAGGACCGTCATGAAAGGCCGGGCGCGGAATGCGGCCTCGTCCCCGGCGATGGCATAGCAGAGATCGGCAATGGGCCGGACGTTTGCAGCCTCGGTGATCGAGATCGACACGTGCTTGGCCGTACCCGCCAGACAGGCATAGGCCGTATTCAGGTCCATCGCACAATTGTCTTCCACATCCCGCGCGACTACAGGGCGGCTGAAATGGTGGATGTTCTCCATGGCATCGACGAGCCGTGCGGAATCGTAGAGATCGGCCAGGGTCGATTCACGATATTCGCCGGTGTCGATGTCGAAAATCCCCGGGGCCGCGCCGCCGGTCGATGTGTGCACCCGGGCATGATCGATCTTCAGATCATGCTCGGGTCTCTGGCCCCGCAGGTGAAACCGCCGGTGGGCCTCTTTGACCGATTGCCGAACCAAATCCCTGGGGAACAGCAGCCGTCCCTCGCTGGACAGTTCACCGCCGGCACCGCAGACCATTTCGATCATGGAAGGGATGGCCTGGCTCAAGCCCAGGGTTTCCAGCAACGTCAGCGCGGCCTCCTCGATCAAGTCCACTTCTGCGGGAGCAAGGGGCTTGAATCGTCCACCGACGACGCCCGGCCAGACAGACAGGGCATCGTCTTGGGTTTCGGACTGGGACAGGCGCTCCTTGCGACCGCGGCGGCGGGCATTTCTGGACATTATTTCATGAGAAAAACATTGTCCCAAAGAAATAGAAGCCAAATTTCAGTTTCAAATCATAGTACAAAATGAATTTGACCTTTTGCAGGAAATATTGAAATTTATGACTGATAAAGATCAATTGACGACATGACATGTACATGGCCATGAGTACTCAGACCACAGATCGAAAAAACGGTTTTCCGCCTTCACCCCGAAACCAGGCGAAAGCGCAGGCAGCGGACCCTCTGCACAGGAATTGACCGGGTCATCCCCGGCAACGGTGATTTTCGGGATCATAAAATGCCTTTTCCGAGATGGTCGCCCTGCGGCCCTCACCCAATATCTCGATTTCGAGATCAAGTCCGGTCAGCGGCACACGGCCCTGGAGGTATCCCAACGCGACCACTTTGCCAATGCGATACCCGCAACTGGCGGAAGTGACATAGCCAACACGTTTCCCCCGATGGAGAATCGGATCACCGGGCATGGGTTCGCTGTCCGCAATGTCGACGATCAATCTGACGAATCGCCATTCCGGACCAGCCGCCCCTTGTCCCAAGACGGCTTCCCGACCGATGAAACCCGTCCTTTGGAGGTCGACATGCTTTTCCAACCCGGCGTCGAACATCGTGTATTCAACACCCAGCTCAGCCCCCCAGCCGTGATAGGCTTTCTCGATTCTCATGGCGTTCAACGCGTAGGAACCGAAATCGACCAGGCCGTGTCGGGTTCCAGCCTGACAAATCGCCAGATAGACCTGTTCAAGGTTCTCCGAGGACAGATGCAGTTCCCAGCCGAGTTCACCCACGTATGACACGCGCATCGCGGTGGCGGCAAAGTCTGCAATCCGAATTTCCTCTACTGACATCCACGGCATGTTTTCTCTCGACAGGTCTGCGTCGCACAAGCCCGACAGCAGATCCCTGGATCCGGGTCCCATCACCATCAGCACCCCGTCACGTCGGCTTCCGCGACGCAGCTGCACCGAGTCGTCTTCGGGCAGATAGCGGCACAGCCAGTCGTAGTCACGCTGATCGGCGAGAGTTGGCCCGCACAGCAGATACTGATTCCGGTCCAACCTGGCAATGGTCGCTTCACTCCAGATCCTTCCTTTGGCGGTCAGCATGTATGCGAGCCGGACCCGGCCGACTCCGGGCAGGCGCCCGCAGAAGACCCGGGCGAGAAATGCGGTCGATCCCGGACCCTCGATTTCAAACTTGGTAAAGCCGCCGTGATCCATGATCCCGACTGCGTCCCGTACCGCCTCGCACTCACGGCGGACCGGGTCACGCCAGGGTTCGATGGTACGGAAACTGAGAAGATCCGAATGGCCCCGATGATCCTGATCGAACCAGAATGCCCGTTCCCAGCCGGCGATCTGGCCGAATACGGCGCCCCTGTTCCAGAGTGCCTGATACAGCGGTGTTTTCTGCACAGGCCTGCCGGACCGGATGTTCCGGTTGGGAAATGGAATGGCGTATTGCAAATCATAGAGTTCGACAATGCGCCGCCGGGCATATTCCGGCGTTGCCCAGTCGCCGAAACGCCTCGGATCCCAGGCGGCATGGTCCCATTCGGTTTCACCTGCAGTAATCCATTCGGCGATCGCCTTGCCGACCGCGGCCGAATGGGTGATGCCGACCTGGATACCACAGGCATGATAGAAATCGGGCAGGCCGCCGGCCGGTCCGCAAAGCGGCAGCGCGTCCGGTGAATATGCGATCGGTCCGTTTACAAAACGCTGAATCCGTATGTCGGCGAGTAGTGAAACATGCACTGCCGCCCGCCCGATCAGGTCTACGATGTCATCGACCGAATCCTCGAACAGGGAATGCGCGAATTCATCGGGAAGGCCATCAGGAAACGCCAGTCTCCCGGGATGTCCATAGGAGCCGAACAGCAGGCCGGCACGCTCACGGCGCAGGTAAAACCGGATGTCGGGATCGCGCACCAACGGGAACAGGGCCTTGTCTTCGTCCAGGGCATCGATCGACTCGGTGACAATATACTGATGCTCGAGTGTTGCGATGGGCAGGCTTTGGCCCGTCATAGCCGCAATCCTGTTGCCGTAAAATCCGGTGGCGTTGACGATTGCTTCGCAAACCACCTCTCCCCTGTCGGTTTCCACCACCCATTCTCCACCCGTATTTCGCCTGATCCCGATCACTGTGGTGAATCGCGCGACCTCGGCGCCGGCGTCACGTCCCCCCTTGGCCAGTGCCTGGGTCAGCTGACTTGGGTCTATATCACCCTCGTAAGGATCGTAAATGCCGCCAATCACCGTATCTCCGGCCTTGTAGTATGGATGCAATGCTTCCATTTCAGGCGGGTCCAGCATCGTCAGTTCGTAGCCTGCCGATTTCGATACACCGACGACATGCCGGAACGAATCCATGCGGTCGCGGGTATGTGCCGGCCAGAATGCGCCGGTATGACGATAGGTGATCGGAGAGTCCGCCGCTTCAGACAGATTCCGGTAGAGTTGCCAGGCATAGTTGCCGGCGCGCATTCCGAGCCAGCTGTTGGCGTAGGTCGGTACGTTTCCGGCCGCGTGCCAGGTTGACCCTGAGGTCAACTCGTTTTTTTCAATCAACAGGCAATCGCGGACTCCAGCCAGGCAGAGATGGTACAGGCAGGAAGCGCCGACCACGCCGCCGCCGATGATGACCACCCTCGCACCGGTTCTCACGACTAGGCTTCATTCAGCAAATGACCGTACCCCGGAACCGCATCCCGGATTCCGGCTGCGCGCAGGGTCTGCCAGTAAACGGCGGCGTTGCAGGCAATGATGGTTTTCCCGGTTTCCCGCTCGAGTTCCTCGATCAGACCGATCAAGGGCAGGGCAGTGCCGACCTGTGCGATCGCATCGCAGTCGGAGGCAGCCAGTTCGTGAACCAGTTCGCGAATCCGGGACAGTGGCGTTTCGCAGATAGCCTCCAGGCTGGCCGCTTCGGTTCCCCTTACCGCAACTGCCTCGAATCCGCCATTCTCGATATTGGTCCTGACCACCCGGTTGACTTCCGCGTTGAACGGGGTGAGCACCGCAATCCGGCGGGCCCCCACCGCCTGCAGTGCATTCTGGAGTGCGACCGACGCATTGAAAACCGGGATACCCAGCCTGGCGGCCAGCATATCGCAACGGGCCGCCAGCTTGGCAACACCGTCCGGTCCGGCATCAGTGGTCAGGCCGATTGCCAGGGCCGCCGGTTTCACATCCATCAGTTTTTCCGCTTCTTCCGCCAGGTCGTCGGATATGTGGCTGCCGCCGAGACGAAAGCGTTGCATTTGATTGGTCACGCCGACGGGACGGAGCAATTCGAGTTCCGGCTGGACTACGCTGTTCATCGCCGGGGTCATGACGCCGATAATGGCGCGTGGTGCTAGCGTGTCCGGCATTATGCTTTCTCCCGGAGATATTGGTCGAGCGCCAACTGGGCGTCACGGTAGATCCTGTCACCAATGATTGATTCGAGTTCGTCGGCATCGGCGGGGTCGCAGTCAAACTCTCCCTGCCAGATCCCGAGCGTTCCGGCACCCTCGGTGATTTCAATGAAACGATGGCAGGAAACATAGTTCCTGCATCGCAATGGGGATTCGATGATGTCGTAGACGTAAAAGTGTTCGAGATCCGAATGCGCCAGCAGGGTTTCCCGAAACTGCGTGCCATCCGCGATGCCGAGCACCCGGATCGATCCGACTTCGGTCGGCGAGCCCGTTTCCATACGTGCGTCCGTGACCCCCGGATTCCAGTCGGCCACGCGGTCGAAGCGGCGCACGGTGGACCAGACCCTGTCGATGGGCGCATGGATGACTACACTTCGCATTACTCTCATGTTTTTTCCTCGATCAGCCTGATGTCGAACTCCCTGCGTATCGCGATTTCAGCCCGGCGCGGCAGATGTTCCGGCGGCTCCTGGCACAGGATATCCTGAACTCGCCGGTGCGCGCGCTGCCAGATCGACCGACTTCCCGATTCGACCCATTCCGGCACCGACTGGCGATCACCCAGTTGCGGATAAACGTACTCGGTCATCATCAAATCCAGAGTCTGGGGTTCACCAAGATAATGACCTTCACCACGGACCACGCGATCAATACTGCCGATGTCGAGAAAATCATCGCTGACTTCGATACCGCGCACAGTGCGCAGGACGGCGCCACACATTTCATTGTCGATGACCAGCGTCTCGGGGGACGCCACCATGATTGAGCCGAGCATTCCTACCGACAGGTTGATCATGTCGGCACCGGCCTGTGCGGCCAACGCGACACTATAGCCTTTTTCGTAACCGGCCTGGATGTCACCTACCTTCGAGTCGGTCATGCCGGCAGCAACCGTGGACGGCATTTCAAGCCTGCCAAGCAATTGCGCGGCGGCGGCATTGGCCAATGCCGATTCACCACTGCCACCGGTCATGGCCCCGGTGCGCAAATCCGAAATGAACGGCAGGAAGGCATGGATGCAAGCATGCCCGGGCTTTATCGCATCGACTACAACCGTTCCGGCAATCGATTCCGCCAGCCCCTGCGCCAGCGCACCTGCCAGCGAGGCCGGACTGGTGGCACCGGCCTGACCGGCGGTACATATCTGCAGCGGCATCCCGGCTGTGATCGCGGCACGCATGATTTCCACGCCTTCGGGGGAAAATTTCAGCGGGGAAACGACATGCACGATGATGCCCATGCAGAACGGCTGCCGGCGAAATCCACCGTCACATCCCAGGGCCAGGTCGAACAGCCTGCAGACCTGCGCCACGTGCGCGGCATTGTCGAAACTGACGCCGATCGGTTTGCCGGTTGCCTTCAGGCAGGCAAACGCGGTATTGATATCAAGGTCGAGCGGGGTCGGCATGTCACGTGCTATCAGCAAACGGATGCCGTAGTGCACGTTTTCGCAGGCATCCAGTACCCTGGTAACCTGATACAGGTCAGCCAGGGTCGAGTCACGGTACTCGCCGGTTTCGGAATCAAGCGTTTGTACTGCCGCACCACCGGTACCGATATGAACGTAGCCGCCACCGATATCCAGACCCCGGTTTTCGTCGAAGCCGGGCAAGCTGACCCGGCCAGAGGCGCGCTTCAGCGCCCGTTCGGCCAGTATCCGCGGGATGGTCAGGCGACCGTCATCGCGCAGCCCCGCACCTTTGTCCAGCAATCGTTTTTCCAGCCATTCCGGTGATCCGGCAACACCCACGGCCTGTAGAATTTCGAAAGCGCTGTCGATTATCCGGTCGCATTCGCGATCACCCAGCGGTTGATAACGGCCGCCCTTGTACAGGGTCACGGGGGCAGTCCGGCCGGCAGATACGGGCGGTGCCCGGCGACGGGCGGAACGGGTCATCACCTGACCTCTTTCCAGACCCGGTCAAGAGCGCGCTTCAGCCGTCCGAGTGCGAGATCGATTTCCGAACGCTGAATGACCAGGGGCGGCATGAAGCTGATTCGGTCAGGAGGTATCGAACGCAGATAGAGTCCTTCGGCGTGCGCGGCATCCTGGACCCGCTGGCCAACCCTGAGTTCCGGGTCGAATTGCTCGCGGGTCTTTTTGTCCTTGACCAGCTCGATGCCGCAAAACAGGCCAATGCCACGGGCGTCCCCGACCAGGGGATGGTCCATGAGCGCATGGCACCCGTCGAGGAAATGGCCCGAGACTTCGTGGACCCGTCCAATCAAATCCATTTCTTCATAGATGTCCAGGGCCTCCAGAGCAACTGCTGCCCCGACCGGGTGTCCGGAGTAGGTAAAGCCATGCCCGAGTACGCCGACCACATCGGAGTTGTGCATCATGTCCTGATAGAAGTCCTCCTTGAACATCAGCGCTGAAAGCGGAAAAAACGCAGCGGTCAGCGCCTTCGCGCAGGAAATGGAGTCGGGCTGCAGATTGAAGGCCTCGGCCCCCCACCAATGCCCGGTGCGCCCAAATCCGCAGACGACTTCGTCGACGTGAAAATGGATATCGTATTTTCGAATGACTGCCTGCATCTCATCCCAGTATCCACTGGGTGGCAGGATTGCACCGCCACCGCTTTGCATCGGTTCCGCCACGAAGGCGGCGATACGATCAGGCCCGGTTTCAAGCACCAGGTTTTCGAACTCCTGCGCCATCCGTGCGGAAAATTCCCGCTCGCTTTCGCCATCCTGATGGAAGCGGTAGTAGTTTGGCGTGGACAGCTTGAGAAATTCTTCCATCGGCAAGCCGAATCGCTGGTGCATATGCGGCTGGCCGGAAAGGCTGACCGCGGCCACCGTATTGCCGTAATACCCTCTCCACCGGGAAATCAGCTTTCGGCGATGCGGCTGTCCGCGCCCAATATTCCGGTACCAGAGAAACTTGATCATCGCGTCGTTCGCTTCCGATCCGGAACACTGAAACATGACCCGGTCCATCGGCACAGGCGTCATGCCCACCAGCCGGGCTGCAAGTTGGGCCACCTTGGGGTGGGAGCGCCCGTAAAATGTCGGCGCGAACGGCAAGGTGTCCATCTGCCGTTTGGCCGCCTCGGCGAGGCGGTCGTTGTGATAACCGAGTGAAGCACAGCCGAGTCCCGAAAAGCCGTCGATCAACTCCCGGCCATCTTCGGTCCTGATATAGACCCCATGACCCTCGACCACCATCGCCACGGGACCGTCCTGTTGGTGCTGGCGCAGATTCGTCTGTCCGTGAACGTGATGGTTGCGGTCCAGGTCAAGAAGAGACTCAACTGTCGACATGTTCAGGTCCTGGCGGATTCCCGTGAATTGTTTCGGGGATTGCAACCACCATGGGATGGAGGAAGCTCGGAAAAACTTGCCCTTGTGTCCGGCGACTGATTCCGGGAAATTCAGCCGGCCAGGCCCACTGAAGTTCCGCATTCTTGAATTGCCGCCCGATCACCCTGCGGAGCAGGTCATTGTTGATGGTATGCTACAATTCATGAACTTCAATCACATTTTTCTCATGTTTTGTTGAATATTTCTAACAAAAGGCCATCACTGGACATCAAGCACCTTGAGATGATGGTGGCCCTGGCCGAAACGCCGCGTGTTACGGAGGCCGCGGAAAAACTGCGCATCACTCCTTCGGCGCTCTCGCACCGGATCAAGGAGGTGGAAAGACGCCTCGACGTACCGCTGTTCGGACGCATTCACAAGCGATTGCGCCCTACCCCGGCTGCGGACTATCTTGCCCAGGTGGCCAGCAGGTTGCTTGCCGACATGTTACGAGCAGAAGATGATGTTCGCAGGATGGCGCGTGGAGTGAGCCATGTGGTCCGGCTCGTGGTCGATCTGTACAATGCCTATCAGTGGCTGCCGGAATTCTTGCGCCATTTACGTGAAGTCGAACCGGAAATCGGCATTGAAGTCAGGGTAGCGGCGGCGCGAAACACGCTTTCCAGCCTGCACGAACGCACGGTCGATCTGATCATTGTATCCGGCGAAATCAATCAGGCCGGCACCGTCATGGAGCACTTGTTTGACGATCAGTTGAGTTTCATCATGTCGCCGAACCATCGACTTGCGGGAAATGCCTATATCGAAGGGAGTGACATTGTCGGCGAGGATTTCATCACCTACACCCGGGTTCCCGAGCCGGACCGCGAATATGCACGTCTGTTTCGGCCCAGCAATTGCTATCCCAACTGGACCGAAACGGTGGAGGTGCCCGAAGCCATTGTCGAGATGGTTGCTGCCGGGCTAGGCATTTCGGTACTTTCTTCCTGGGCGGTTTCCGGGGCAATCGGGTCAGGGCGCATTGTTGCCGCCCGCGTGGGTGAACAGGGCATCACCCTGCCCTGGTATGCCGTCACACGGAGCGGGACGAGTTTCGAGGACCAATGCAATCAGAGACTGGCCGCGATACTGGCCCGATGGTGCCGGGACAATGGCGGAATCATGCGGAGGACAGGGTGAAGGTAGGATTTATCGGGTTGGGGACAATGGGCGTGCCAATGGCAAAATGCCTGATACACGGCGGGTTCGACCTGTTGGGTTGGGATACCGATGAGGAAACACTGCTGGGTTTTGATTCCGCTGCAGATTCACTTGAGCAGATCGCGCAGTCCTGCGATACCTTTATCACCATGCTGCCCGAAGGACAGCATGTCAGGTCAGTGTACGAAAAGTTGCTCAGCCAGATCGAGACGCCCCACCTGTTCCTGGACTGCTCGACTATCGATGTCGCAAGCACACGGGACCTTGCAATGCAACTGACCGCACTGGGTCACGGATTCGTGGATGCGCCCGTATCGGGCGGCCGCGAGGCGGCTTCGAGCGGTTCCCTGAGCTTCATGATTGGCGGAGATGCAGAACATGTGGATGCAGCCCGCCCGCTGCTGGCGTCCATGGGTAAAAAGCTGATCGAGTTCGGTGATGCCGGCACGGGCCAGGCGGCCAAGGCGTGCCACAACATGATCTGCGGCATTACTGCGCTCGGAGTTTCAGAGGCTTTTGCCCTGGCCGATGCCCTTGAACTCGATCTCGGCAAGTTCTTTCACCTGTGCAGCGGCGCCGCCGCACAGAGTTGGATTCTTGAAAACCGGTGTCCGGTGCCCGGACCTGCGCCGAATGCGCCCGCTTCCAGCGATTACACTCCCGGTTTCGCCGCATACCTGATGGCCAAGGATTTGGAACTGGCCCGGCAGGCTGCCGAAGCCAGCAATCAGCAAACGGAATTCGGTGCCGCCGCCGCACGGCGCTTTCGCGAATTCGTCGAAGCCGGTAATGGAGACCTCGATTTTTCGGCGATCTATCGTAGTATTCGGAAATGATGAAAAAAACGGAATCTCATGTTCACCCATGGTTCAGGGCCACCGATCACATTGACAACTCTTTCCCCGGTGACACATGAAAACTATGAAGATCGGTGCCCTTATCTTTCCCGGCTTTGAACTGCTGGACCTGTTCGGTCCGTTGGAAATGTTCGGACTGTACTCGGAGAATTTCGACATCCGGCTGGTTGCGGAGACCGGCGACCCCGTCACGAGCAGCCAGAAGCCGGTCTCTTTGCCGGACCACACTTTTACCGACGGCGAACGGTTCGACCTGCTGCTGGTCCCCGGAGGAAAGGGGACTCGGCAAGCGGTGAATCAACCGGTCGTCATGGAATGGTTGCGAAAACAGTCCGAGGGCGCCCAGCTGATTACCTCGGTGTGCACCGGGTCCGCCCTCCTCGCCCAAGCCGGCATCCTGGATGGCCGGAGAGCCACCACCAACAAGAATGCCTTCAACTGGGTGTCCGGTTTCGGCAACGGGGTGCAGTGGATCAGACAGGCGAGATGGGTGCAGGACGGAAACATCTACACTTCATCCGGCGTCTCCGCGGGCACGGACATGTCCCTGGCGGTGATCGCCGATGTTCTCGGTATGGACAAGGCGCTGCAGGCCGCGGACTGGGCTGAATACTTCTGGAACGAGGACCCGGGAAACGATCCCTTCGCCGTGAAGGCGGGACTGGTGCCGGATCGGTGATCCGGCGTTTGCCGTCCCCCTATTTCCGGAAGACCCCGTCCGGGTTGTCGCCATGTTCGCGATGTGCCCGCATCAGGATGACAGTGCCAATGCGGCCAGGGCCAGCATGCCGATCATTCCAACCAGGCTGCGCACATACAGCCTGAGCGCATTGCCAAGGTCACTGGTTCCGGGATCCGCAAAACCCGGGTTCACCCACGGCTCGTCGGCAACCCGGTCCGCATAGACCCGGGGTCCGGAGAGCCGGACACCGAGTGCTCCTGCCATGGCCGCCTCGGGCCAGCCGGCATTGGGGGAACGGTGGTGTCCCGAATCCCGCATCATGCAGCGCAGGGACTCCCGGGGTCTGGCCGAGAACACCGCGAACAGCAACCCCGTCAACCGTGCAGGTATGAAGTTCACGGCGTCGTCAAGCCTGGCAGATGCCCAGCCGAACGCCGCATGACGTTCCGTACGGTGTCCCACCATCGAGTCCAGGGTATTGATCGTCTTGTAGGCGACAATGCCCGGAAAGCCAAGGATCGCCCCCCAGAAAACGGGGGCGATGATGCCGTCCGAGGTGTTCTCCGCCAGGCTTTCCAGCGCGGCGCGGCCGACACCAGCCTCGTCGAGTGGTGAAGTTTCACGCCCGACGATCCGGGATACTTCTTGCCTCGCCTCATCCAGATTTCCTTGGGAGAGAGGCTGAAACACCGCGCCGACATGCTCGTACAGGGATCGTGCCGCGATCAGCGGCCAACTGAGACAGGCACCGATCAGCAGGCCCGCGATACCTGCTGGCAGGGACTGCTGGATCAGGACCGCGGGAAAGACGGTAACCGTGACCACGAACAGCATAGCCAGGATGCCGGCTGCCCGGCGAACGGATTCGACATGCCCGGGGACATTCAGCCACGCATCCAGCAACCCGATCAGGTGGCCAAGCCATGAGACCGGATGGCCGATCCGTACGAAGAGTCCCCGCGGCCAGCCGACCGCGGCATCCATGAGGACCGCCAGCAGCATCATGGAGCAATACACGGCCGGTTCAGGACCTGCCAGGACGCCGGTGGACATCAATTCGGTCGGCTCTACTCGGGATGCCGGAAACGCCGGGCTTCATGCCGGCAATGTCGACGACGTGTCCTCGCCGGAACTTTCCACAAACTGTTTCGGATGATCCCGGCGGTCGATGCCGGTGGGACGGACGACGCGCCCATGCTGGCCGCTGGCCGTCAGCCGTTGACCGCTATCCGGGTTGCCGTGCCGGCGCGATCGTTCTTCAACAGCTCCGCCACCAGAAATGCCAGTTCCACCGCCTGTTCCGCATTCAGCCTGGGGTCGCAGTGGGTATGGTAGCGGTCTGAAAGATTGTCCTCCGAAATGTCCCGCGCACCGCCGGTACACTCGGTGACATTCTTGCCGGTCATTTCGATATGGATACCGCCAGGATGGACGCCTTCCGCCTTGGTCACATCGAAGAACCGCTGCACCTCCGCCAGTATCCGCTGGAACGGACGGGTCTTGTACCCGTTGGCCGTGATCGTGTTGCCGTGCATCGGATCGCAGGACCAGACCACCTTCCGGCCCTCCCTTTCCACGGCACGGATCAGCCGCGGCAGAAACTGCTCCACCCGGTCATGGCCGAAACGCGCGATCAGGGTCAGCCTGCCAGGCATATTGTCCGGGTTGAGTACGTCAATCAGGGACAGGAGATCATCCGGCTCCAGCGACGGCCCGCACTTGAGCCCGATGGGATTGTGCACACCCCGGCAGAACTCCACGTGGGCGTGATCCCGCTGCCTGGTGCGGTCCCCAATCCAGATCATGTGTCCCGAAGTGGCATACCATTCACCGGTGGTGGAATCGGTTCGGGTCAACGCTTCCTCGTAACCGAGAAGCAGGGCTTCGTGGCTGGTGTAGAAACTGGTTTCCCGGATCTGCGGGTTGTTTTTCGCATTGATGCCGATGGCGGACATGAAAGCCATGGACTCGGATATTCGATCCGCGAGTTCCCGATACCGGTCCGCCTGGGGACTGCCCGCGACAAACTCCAGCATCCACTCATGCACGTTCTCAAGGTTTGAATAACCTCCCTGGGCAAAGGCGCGCAGCAGGTTCAGCGTGGCCGCAGACTGCCGGTATGCCATCCTCAACCGTTCCGGGTCCGGAACCCTTGCGACCTCGTCGAACTCGATCCCGTTGATGATGTCCCCGCGGTAGGATGGCAGGCTGACACCGTCCCGCGTCTCGAAATCCGCCGACCTTGGCTTGGCGAACTGGCCCGCGATACGCCCGACCTTGACCACCGGTCTTGACGCACCGCATGTGAGCACGATGGACATCTGGAGAAACACGCGGAAAAAGTCCCGGATATTGTCCGCGCCATGCTCGCTGAAACTCTCCGCGCAGTCGCCCCCCTGGAGCAGGAAGGCGCGGCCTTCGCATACCTCGCCCAGGGACGTCCGGAGCGCACGGGCCTCGCCCGCGAACACCAGGGGCGGCCAGGTGGCGATATGCTCCTCGGCGAACCGTAGGGCTTCCGGGTCGGGGTAGCTCGGCGCCTGGCAAATGGGCTTGTCGCGCCAACTGGATGGCGTCCATTGTCGGGTCATGGTAAATCCGGCGTCGTGGTATTTTAAACGGCCGCCTATTTTACCGTGATTTCAGGAATTTGGCTGGCACAATTCCGGTGGGGACTGCACCGGGAAACCAGCCCCTCCCCCGCCGGTCAGGGCCTGATCCGGGTTCCCGGAACCTGCTTCGGAAAGAAATCCTCGCAGCCCCCTTCCCGGTAAACGTCGGCGGTGGAACAGTGCAGGCCGCCGCCGAACGGATACGCGTCACGGAACGGCAACGGAATCACGTTCATCCCCAGACGATCCAGCTGTTCCATCTGCTGCACCTCGCTGGCCTCAACGATCACGGTTCCGTGATCCAGCACCAGGCAGTTCATGGACAGCCAGACACTGGAGTAACAGAGCGGCGGCGGGGTCTCATGGGCAGGCTGGGCGGCGTCCACGATTTCCCAGTCATTGGCCTCGAAAATCTTCCGTTGCGCCTCCGGCAGGCGACGGTTGGGATTGTTGATGATGAGGCCCGGCCGAAGCGGCACGAAGGTGGCATCGATATGGATCGGATAGGGGTCGCCGGGAAAATTCACGGCATGGACGCGGTGGTCGGGAAAATGTCGTTGCAGCCATTCCATGGCCCGGCGGTTGGTGGTGAGTCCATGCTGGCAGAACAGGTCCTTGCCGAGGCGCATGACGTCGGCCGCGTCGAACAGCGGTTCGGCCTCCGTGGTCACGAAATCCAGCGCGGCGGTGCGCTCAAGCCGCTCCTTGATGGTGATGTCGTCAAAATAGCCCGCCTTGTAGGAGCGGTCATCCAGGCGGGGACGGGGCGCCTGCTCCCAGCGGAAGTTGGGATCCTCATCGAAATACCGCTGCATCAGGTCGTGATAGGCGAGGTACTCGAAGTAGCGGCAGCGAAAGGACATTGCCGCGGAAAGAATCTCGTTCCCCACCGTGAGCAGAACGTCACGGGGCGGCATGCAGCCGAACTGGCTGCCGGTCGTGAAGTCCGGCGTCACCACGGCCTGATTCCACTGGATCGGTGTCGGCCGGTCCACCCGGATACCCCTTTCCTCCAGCACCCTGACCAGGCTGTCCAGCTGGGCGTTGGCCTTCTCCACGGTCTCCAGGGGCCGAGGGCCCCACATGCCGTGCATGTCGCTGTCCTCGGGAACCTTGGCCTCGGTGGCAGGCTCGCTGGGAGGGATGCAGGTATGGTCGGCCCGGCCGACGATGATGTGCTTCAGCGGATCGAACTCGTTCCAGGAATTGACGACGGTATTGGCCATGGCAAAAAAGGGAAAGGACTCACCAGAGAAAACCGCGCTAATATAGTCGAAGTCGGTGGCACATTGCAGCAAAATCATCCGGCCCCGTCTTGCCGAATTCCCGATCCATGAACCAAGGACCGGCACCGTGCGGCGTACGGCAACCGGTCGCGACCGGGTTCGGCGCCACAATCAGACACCAGCAACCATGTTGCCGGGCCGCCTCCTTGCAATCCACGCGGCAATGACCAGGCTTGCCAGAGCCAGCACGAGAATAAGGCCAACCAGCACCTCCGCCCTCGGCTGGACTTCCATGACATGCCCGGTGATTGCGGTGACGGCCGCACCCACGACCACAACGACCGCACCGGACAGGCCTGATGCGCTCGCCGACAGTTCCTTGCGCATGAACATGACCAGGGAGCTTGCGCCCGGCATCGTCAGGCCGTTTCCAAATCCCACGAAGACAATGCCGCCAAACAGGCTCCATGGCGTCACCCATCCCGCCAACAGCACCGCCAGACATCCAACAAGTCCCAGGTTCGCCATGATGCGGCCGAACACAATCATCGTATCCAGATCACGGGAAGCGGAATACCTGCCGGACAGGAAGCTGCCGAACAGGAAGCCAACGGTGATCGTCGCCATTCCAAGACCGATCTGGGACTCCGGCAACCCCAGCTGCTCGCCAGCGACATACGGTATGCCGGTGATAAAGGCAAAGAACCCGCCAACCGAGAAAGCCATGATGAGCGTATATGCCCAGAAATGCAGGTTGGCCAGCAGTTCCCGGTAGGATCGCACAAAGGACGAACCGTTTCCGGCGTCTCCACCCGCGGTTTCCGGGAGTTGTACCAGAACCAAAACCCACAGACCGACCCCGGCAGCGGTGAACACCCAGAAATTGGCCCGCCATCCTGCTATTTCACCCAGAAACCCGCCAATGGACGGGCCGATGATCGGGGCAAGACTCATCGCCATGGCCATGTAGCCGAGTATGCTCGCTGTCTGCTTCAGTCCGGCGATATCGCTCACGACGGCCCGGGACAGGGCTGTGCCCGTGACCACCGCGCCCTGCAGTACACGGAAAAAGAGAAACGATTCGAAACTGCCGGCAAATGCACAGCCGACCGATGCGGCGACAAACAGCGCCAAGCTCGCAAGAAGGACCGGCCGGCGGCCATATCTGTCTGCAATCGGCCCCGCGAAGATCTGAATCACCGCCGTAAAGGCCAGATAGCCCGACACCGCCAGGGACATCGTGTCATACCCCACCCGGAACTCACCGGCCATTACACCCAACGACGGCAGAAACATGTTGAGCGACAGCAGGGGAACCGATGTCAGCAGTATCAGCGTCAGAATCGGCTTTGAGTCGGATGCCTGTGCCATGAAATTTCCCTGAAATTCGAAGCGACTCAACCGAGTCGGAGATCGTCGTGGGCGGTTTCAACCCGGCAGTTATCCATCAGCCCGTGCGCGCAGACCGATACCTGGGCGTTCCCGTGTTCTGCCCGGCGGCATCCCCCGACATGGGAACTCCCGTCCTTCGAGGCGCCGGCCTGGTCAGCCAATGTGCATGCCCATGCTCAGACGCTCTTCGGGCATGAAACCGATCGACTCGTAAAATTTCCGAACATCCGCATTGGTCGGCCGAATCTGGAGGTTGACCTTCGTGCAACCCTTGGTACGCAAAGCGCGGACGGCATGATCCACGAGAGCCCTGGCGATTCCCCGCCGGCGGTACTCCGGCGCGACCGCCACCTTGTACAGCCATCCGCGGTGGCCGTCGTATCCCGCCATCGCAGTGCCGATAATCAGCCCGCTATCCTGCACGACAATCAGCATCCCGTCGCCCATGGCGAGTTTGGCGTCGAACACCTTCTCGGGTGCGTTGTGGGGCGGGTCGTCCGGGAAAATCCGATTCCACAATGCAATAACATCCGGGCGGTCGGCAACAGTGGCCGGTCGAATCTGCAATTGCCTGTACCTCGGCTATGGGGAAATTTTTACAGGGGATTACCCGGCCACAATTTTACGGATACGTAAACCCGAAGGCGTGGACATTACCCCGCCATGCAAGGAAATGAAAGCGGGCGGAGATTGCCACGTCTGCCCCTCGTTTAGTGAGTCAGGGATTTGTACAGGCTGCTGTTGACGGTCGACGGCTGCGGCGTCCGGACGATGATCAGAAGTTCGTCACGACGGGGGGCATAATTCCTATATCGGCCTCCCGGCATCAGTCGGGATCGTCTTCCCTGCTAGAGATCTTGAACAGCGGTACTGGGGTTTCCCGATATCGGGAGCATCCACAAAGAACGACGGACTGAACCCGAGCATGTCCACCAGGAACGTCCGCCCTGGTCCGGTGATGGCAACCGACCGGTCATTCCGTGACCGGACGATGAACCCCCGCTCGAGCATTTTTCCGGCGATCGACGCGCCAAGGGCGCCCGCGACATGCGGGAGCCTCTCGGTCCAATCCAGGCAGCGGGGACAAAGCTGGCGCCTTTTTGCCCGGACCCCGGCAAGGTCAACGCCGATCTCCCGGAATACCCGGTGTTCCTGCTCCGGCAGGCGGTAGCTGTCCCGGTCAAGGACCAATGCGCCCATTTCCATCAGGCTCTTCGAGATGCCCACCCCGAGTTCCCCTGCCAGATGGTCGTAACAGAACCGTGCTTTTTTCAGGTCATGCCTGACGGCGCGTCGGGGACCGCGGCCATTTCTCTCCGGCACATCGCAGGCGAGTCGCTCGATGAAGGCCGCAACTGACTCGCCGTTGATTTCAAAGTAATGGAATCGCCCGCATTTCCGCCGGAACAGGAGGCCCGCCTGCACCAGTTCGCCCAGGTGGCTGCTCGCGGTCTGGTTGGTGATGCCGGCATGCCAGGCCAGCTCGGTTGCCGACAGTGCCCTTCCTCCCATGAGCGCATGCAGCATCGCCACCCGGCTCTCATGACCGATTGCCCTGCCAAATTCCGCCAAGCCCATTTTCATTCCTCCTGTTCTGATATGAACAATACCGACAGAGCCGCATGGCATGGGAGCCTGCACACTTTCCCGTGATTCCGGGAAGGATTCTGCCGGTTTTCTTCAGCATCAGACTACCACATCCACCAATACCCGCCTCACGCCTCCTTCATGTCTCCGCCAGCAACTGTCCTGCCGGAGCTTGTGATGTAGACGACAGCAGCGAAGAGGATCATTGCCCCTCCCAGCAGTACAGGGAGGTTCACCCGCTCCCCGAACAGCACCCATGCCCAGACCGGCGCAAGCGGAATCTCGGTCAGGCCCACGAGGGCTGCGACCAGGGCGGACACCTTCTTCACACCGACCAGGTATACACCGAAACCCATACCCACGTTCACGGCGCCGTAAAGAAACAGCCAGAGGTAATCGGCAGGGATGGTGTTGCCGAAAGTGGCGAACGGGGCGGTAACCACGGCCCCCATGAAGGCGGAGAGATACGTCGCCTTCGTACTGTCTGCATCCGGGAAGAACTTCGCCGCAACGGTCAGGGAGGCCATGAAAAGTGTCATCCCGAAAGCCAGCAGGATTCCGGCAAGATCGTTCGGCAGACTGTTCCCGGACACCATGACGGCCACTCCAGCGGCTGAAACCAGGCAGCAACCGAGCGACAGGTAATCGGCACGGATACCCAGGAATATCAGCGCCAGCACGAATGTAACGAGCGGCATGGTGCCGTAGACGAAAGCCACGTTTGCGATGGTGGTGAAGAAAAACGCGGAAATGAAGCAGATCATTCCCGCTGTCGACAGGCCGGCAATCACCGTCTCCCCACGGGTGAACCTGAATACCGCCCAGATGTGGGCAGGTTTTTGCATGGCCATCGCGATTCCGAGCACGAAAAAACCGCCGAACAATGACCGCCAGAACAGTGTCGTTGGAATATCCGTTGTAACGACGCGGGTAAAGAGACCGGCCGTGCTCCATGAAATCGCGGCCACAAGCACGAACAGCACCCCCGCCACGTTCACTTTCGACATTTTCTCTTTTGTCCAATGACGAGGGGCCGCAGTTCGCGGGCGGGTGCAATTTGCGGGCGGGCCATACCCCGAAATATATTTCCCGTGGTTACCCGATCCAATCACAATTGCTTCGACAGTCATCGAACTGCCTTACCGATATCTTTGACAATCCTCCGCCATCGTAGAATAAGCCGCCATCAGGAATTTTTTTCTGCATCACCAAGGGGTCGAAATGTTCCAGACAGACGCAATTCGGAATTTGTCCACGGAGTGGTCGGAATTGACGGACTTGGTCGTGCAGGAATGCGATAGATCCAACAGAACCGCCAAGTTGCGGGATTTCCTCCATGTGATCCAGGACATCCCATATGGACGAGCCAGTTCAACGGATCCCGAATCTGTATTAAGAGATTGGCGCGGAACTTGCTCGGGTAAGCACCTGTTGGGGTACAAGCTGTTAAGTGCCTGTGATTATGCCCCAAGGCTCTACCTGGGCAGGTTCCAGCTCAAGCCGGAAGTCGTGCCAATTGAGTTTCCCGAGTTTGATGAAACACAGGATGCAGTCTGGGACGTACATAATTTCCTCAAAGCCGGTCCCGACTCGAACATCGTGGATCTTACCTGGCCCTCTTTTCTGATTGATCATGGATTCAAGACAACTCAGGACTGGAAAGAGTGGTCTGATTTTGAACTTGCAGCCCCTGTTACAGGAGTCGAGGAAATCGATCCAAGCCCCAAGGGACTTGAATACAAATCGACCATACTAAAAAAACTGAATGGCAAGAATCAGGCTGTACGTGAAAGGTACATCGCCGCCTTGACCCAACGAATTGCCGAACTATATGGAGATGAGAGCCATGATCGGGAACGAGTCATTTCTCATGCAGTATGCAGGGGCAACACTGCTTCAACGTACCTCTGAGCGTGTATAGCCATACAGTGGCGGTGCTTGAAGCCATGCGACAGAACAATTCCGAACACAGCCGGACCTGGTGACCCTGTAAACGGTTTTTTACACCGTCCAATGCCAGATCTGCATCTGGAGAAGGTTTTGATCTCAAGAACGACAACCCGGATTACTGGCCTATGGCAAAATGAAGCGGGGACCGTCACCGGGTCCCGGTTTTTCCCAGATGCACGGCAGGTTTCCATGACACTGACCATTCGCCCTCTCGTCGCCGCCGACCGGTCCGCCTGGTGCGGACTATGGAATGCCTATCTGGAATTCCATGACAACAGCCTGCCGGATGAGATCTCGCGGATCACGTTCGACCGGCTTCTGGATCCGGATCGTCCGCAACAATGCGGGCTGCTTGCATTGGAGGACGGACAGGCGGTGGGTCTGGCCCATTACATATTTCACCCGCACTGCCGGCATGTCATGGACGTCTGCTACCTGCAGGACCTTTTCACCGACCCCGCCTATCGCGGCCAGGGTGTCGGACGGGCCCTGGTCAAGGGGGTTTACGAAGCGGCCGACCGTGTGGGAGCGCCGTCGGTGTACTGGATCACCCGGGATTCCAACGAAAACGCCCGGGCACTCTTTGACCGGGTGGGGGAGCTCACGCCGTTCATCAAATATCGCCGCAGGTAGTTCCGGATTGCCCGGCGGCAAATATTCATCCCCCTTTGGACGCCTGCCCCTGACTGAATCCGCTGTTGCAACCGGCGGCCCGCCCCTTTTATCCCGGAAGAAACTGAATCAGAATCGGGTATGGAAACCTTGAGACCGTCCCATGACTGACCGCGAGACTCCACCCGTGCAACCGGTCAGCGGCACCGTGGTACCGCGCTTCGCGGGACCATCCACATTCTGCCGTCTGCCGGAACTAAGGGATGTGCCCTACTGCGATGTCGCCATTCTCGGGGTGCCGTTCGACGCCGGCACCAGCTACCGGCCAGGTGCCCGTTTCGGGCCCCAGGCCATCCGCCAGGCATCGCGCCACCTTCGCTTCAACTTCCATCCCGCCTACGCCACCGAGCCGTTCCGGGACATCCAGGTGGCCGACGCCGGCGATGTCACCTGCAATCCCTATAACATCGAGGAGGCCATCGGCCAGATTGAAACGGCGGCTTCCGAATTGCTGACCAATTCGGGCAGCATGATCAGCCTGGGGGGCGATCACACCATCGCCCTGCCACTCCTCAGGGCCATGCATCGCCGCCACGGCCAGGTGGCACTGGTGCATTTCGATGCCCACCTGGATACCTGGGACACATACTTCGGGGCGCCGTACACCCACGGCACCCCGTTTCGACGGGCTTCGGAGGAGGGTCTGTTCAATGACCAGACCTCCATGCACGTGGGGATCCGTGGCCCCCTCTACAGCCGCGAGGATCTCGAACGTGACGCCGACCTGGGGTTCAAGGTCATACACTGCGACGAACTCGAAGAACACGGGCCCGGCCACGTCGCCCGCCGAATCCGCGACCGCGTCGGTGACGCCCCCCTGTACCTGTCCATCGATATCGACGTGCTCGATCCGGCCCATGCACCGGGAACCGGCACCCCGGAAGTGGCGGGGCTCACCAGCCGGGAACTGGTCAACATCCTGCGTGGACTGCAGGGGCTGAAACTGGTGGGCGGGGACGTGGTGGAAGTGGCCCCGGCCTATGACCACGCCGAGATCACCTCCCTGGCCGCCGCCACCGTGGTATTCGAACTGGTCAACCTGGTGCTCTGTGGGCAGGAATGAAGTGCCGGTGATCCGGCCGGGGAACGAGGGCGACACCACGCTGGTCAACCGGATCTACAATCACTTCGTTCTCCACACGACGGCGACCTTCGACATCGAACCATGGAGCGATGAAAGAAGGCGGGCATGGATTCTGGGTTTCGCAGAGCCGTATTTTCTGATGGTGGCGGAAATCTCGGGCGAAATCGTGGGTTTCGCCCACAACGGGAAGTTCCGCCCCAAGGCCGCCTATGACTCGTCCACCGACGTCACGGTATACACCGCCCCGGATGGGGCACCCCCCGGGACGGGCACCGCGCTGTACCAGGCGCTTTTCACGCGCCTCAACACTACCGACCTGCACCGCGCCTACGCAATCATCGCCCTGCCCAACGCCGCCTCCATTGCGCTGCATGAGAAATTCGGGTTCAATCTTGCCGGCGTGCTCGGCGAGGTCGGTACCAAGTTCGGTCGGCGGGTTGACGTGGCCTGGTACGAGAAGCCCCTGCCCCACCGGTGAATCCCGTTCCCTGACTGCCGGGCCCGCAGCGCGTATAATCGGCGTCCCCGCCCAATCCGATAACGCTTCACCATGTCCAGACCCAGCGATCGCAACCCGGACGAGTTGCGGCCGGTCAGCATCATTCGCCACTACACCCGTCACGCGGAAGGTTCTGTCCTGATCAGCCTTGGCGACACGCGGGTACTGTGCACCGCCAGCATCGACGAGCGCGTGCCGCCGTTCCTCCGCCACCGGAAGAAGGGGTGGGTCACCGCCGAATACGGCATGCTGCCCAGGTCCACGACCACGCGCACCGACCGGGAGGCCGCAAGGGGCAGGCGGTCCGGGCGTTCCCTGGAAATCCAGAGACTCATCGGCCGCTCGCTGCGCGCGGCGGTGGACGCCAGCGTGCTCGGTGAACGGACGATCACCGTGGACTGCGATGTGATCCAGGCCGACGGCGGCACCCGCACCACCGCCATCACCGGGGCCTGGGTGGCGCTCCGGGACGCCGTGAACTGGCTGTTGTACCACGATCTCATCGCGGACGATCCAGTCCACCGCGCGGTTTGCGCGGTCTCGGTGGGCGTGTTCGAGGGACAGGTGGTGACCGACCTCGACTACGCGGAGGACAACCGGGCGGAAACCGACATGAACGTTGTCATGGATGACCGGGGCGGCCTGATCGAGGTACAGGGAACCGCGGAACGCACTCCATTCGACCGGGACACCCTGAACCGGATGCTGGATCACGCCGGCAAAGCCTGCGAGACCCTGTTCGCGAGCCAGCGGGACGCCCTGAAGAACTGACCGGGTACGACCATGACGCGTTTCGTGCTCGCCACAGGCAATCCGGGCAAGCTCCGGGAGATGCGCCGCCTGTTGCCGGGATACGACGTCGCCCCGCAATCCGACTTCACCCGGGAACGCGTCGAGGAAACCGGTCTCACCTTCGTGGAGAACGCGATCCTGAAGGCGCGTCACGCCAGCGGCGCGAGCGGACTGCCCGCAGTGGCGGACGACTCCGGGCTGGAGGTGGACGCGCTTGATGGCGCGCCCGGAATCCTCTCGGCGCGCTATGCCGGGAAACACGCGGACGACCGGGAAAACGTGGCCAGGCTGCTCCGGGAACTGGAAGGCGTCTCCGGTCGAAGCGCCCGCTTCCGCTGCGTCATCGTGGCCCTGCGGCACCCCTCGGATCCGGCGCCCCTGATCTGCGATGGCGCCTGGGAAGGAGAGATCGCCCGGGCGCCGCGGGGGGACAACGGATTCGGTTACGATCCGGTGTTCCTGGTGCCGGAACTCGGCGTGACCGCGGCCGAGCTGTCCGCGGACGAGAAGAATGCCCGCAGCCATCGCGGTCAGGCACTGACGGCTCTGAAACGCGGACTTCGGTCCAAACCCATCCCCGGACATCCGTGACAAGCAACATGCTCCTGGACAAACTGGTTACCCACAAGGGCCCCAAGGGCCCCCTGTTGCTGGTGGTGGCCGACGGCGTCGGGCTGGCGCCGGCGGGGCCCGCCAACGCGGTGTCCCTTGCCGAAACCCCGGTGTTGGATCGCCTGATCGCGTCCCGCCACAGCACCAGGCTGCACGCCCATGGCCCCTGGGTGGGCCTGCCCGGAGAGGACGACATGGGCAACAGCGAGGTGGGACACAACGCCCTCGGCAGTGGCCAGATCATCAGCCAGGGGGCAAAGCTGGTGAACGAGGCGTTTGCGTCCGGCGGCATTTTCGACAGCGAGTCCTGGCGGCAGGTGGAAAGCCGCGGCGGGGCCGGTGCCTGCGTGCACTTCATCGGGCTGTTGTCCGACGGCAACGTGCACTCCCATATCGACCACCTGCTCGCCATGATACGGCGGTGCGCCGAATCGGGCATCGCCAGGGTCCGGGTGCACTGCCTGCTGGACGGACGCGACGTGGACCCGCGGTCCGCGCCGGTCTATGTCGAGCGGCTCCAGAAAGCCCTTCTCGCCGCCGGCGACAACGGCAACCTCGACTACCGCATCGCCTCCGGCGGGGGCCGCATGGTGATCACCATGGACCGCTACCAGGCGGACTGGGACATGGTGAGGCGGGGATACGAAACCCATGTGCTCGGCGAGGGCCGCCCGGTTACCGACGTGATCGCCGAGATCCGGCGGCAGTACGAATCGGATTCCCGGATCTCCGACCAGACCCTTGAACCATTCGTGGTCACGGACGACGGGGGCAATCCCGTGGGGGCGGTGGCGGACGGGGACGCGGTGGTGTTCTTCAATTTCCGCGGCGACCGGGCCATCGAGTTTTCCCAGGCCATGGAATCCGGCTCATTCAACGCGTTCGAGCGCAAACGCCGCCCCGACGCGTATTTCTGCGGCATGCTCGAGTACGATGGCGACCTCGGCGTTCCCTCGAACTACCTGGTGAATCCGCCGGTGATCGAGGGAACCATGGTGGAATATCTCTGCGCCGAGGAACTGAAGACCTTCGCCGTCAGTGAAACCCAGAAATTCGGTCACGTCACCTATTTCTGGAACGGCAACCGCTCCGGCCGCATCGACGAGGAGCTCGAAACCTGGGTCGAGATACCGTCGGACCGGGTCCCCTTCAACGAGGCCCCCGGAATGAAGGCGGAGGAAATCACCGAAGAGACCATCCGGCTGATGCATTCCGGGGAGTACCGTTTCGGCCGCATCAACTTCGCCAATGGTGACATGGTGGGGCACACCGGCGACATCCCCGCCACCGTGGCCGCCCTGGAAACCGTCGACCGGTGCCTCGGACGGCTTGAGCAGGCTACCCTGGAACTCGAAGGCACCATGATCCTCACCGCCGATCACGGCAACGCGGACGAGATGTTCATCCAGAAGGGGGACCTGCGGATACCGCGGACCGCCCATACCCTGAACCCGGTTCCGTTCGTGATCGTGGATTCCGCGGATGATTGCGGCTACCGCCTGCGGGACGACATCGATGGCGGCCTGGCGAACGTGGCGGCCACCGTGTTCAACCTGCTGGGCTACCGGGCGCCGGCGAACTATGAGCCGTCACTCCTCGCCTTCCCGGACGAACCCCGAAGCCGCCGGCTGATCCATGCGGGGGCCGTGGTGAACCTGGGCCTGGAGACGGTCAAGATGCCCAACGGGGACATCCTGGCCCTGGAGGTCGTACGCCATCCGGGCGGCGTCGTGGTGATCGCCATGGACGACGATCGGCGCATCTGCCTGATCCGGCAGTTCCGCCACCCCGCAGGCGGATGGATCTGGGAGCTGCCGGCGGGGCTGACGGAGGGCCGCGAGGATCCTCTGTCCACCGCGCACCGCGAACTGAAAGAGGAGACCGGCTGCACCGCGGATGACTTGATTCCCCTCGGCTCCACCCTGACCACCCCGGGTTTCTGCAGCGAGCGGCTGCACATCTATCTTGCCGCCGGCGCCCGGCCCGGCGAAGCCGAACCCGAAGACTACGAGTTCATCGAGACCCACTGGATGACCGTGGCGGAAGCCCTTTCCATGGCAAGGGACGGCACCATCGACGACGGCAAGACCATCGTGGCACTGTTCCGTCTCCAGGGGTGGCTCGAGCGCAGGGAAAACGGCTGAACGCCGTGGCCGGTCGGTACCGGCGGCTCAGCTCAGGAGGGACTTCACCAGGCCGCTCAAGGCACCCATGTCGGCCCGTCCCTGAACCCGGGTTTTCAGGATTCCCATGACCTTGCCCATGTCCTTCATTGAGGCGGCGGAGGTCTCGGTGATGGCCTGGCGTACCAGCTCCTCCAGTTCATCGCCGGACAGCTGTACGGGCAGGTACTTTTCAAGGATCAGGATATTGGCCCGTTCCTTCGCCACGAGGTCCTCTCGCCCGCCCTCACTGAACTGCTCGGCCGCATCGGTACACTGTTTGACCAGCTTCTGGATGATCTGCATGACACCGTTGTCGTCCAGTTCGATACGCTCATCCACTTCGCGGCGCTGGACCGCGGCACGGATCATGCGGATGGTTTCCAAGGCAACGGCATCCTTCTGCCGCATGGCAGATTTCATGTCGTCCAGGAGGCGCTGTTTGAGATCAGACATGGGGTAGTTCCATCGTCCGGGATTCAGGCCCTCGGGAATTTAATCCCGGACTGGGGCCATTAAGGGTGTGGGCTGGTGCCGGTCCGCACGGTGATTCCGCGCCCGGCGCCGGGTGGTCCGGATCAGTACAGGCGCTTGCGCCTCGCCTTCTGTCGGGAGACGCGTTTCATCTCCCTGCGGACAGCGGCATCGGCATTGCGTTTGCGGATGGTGGTGGGCTTTTCGTAGTGCTGGCGGCGACGCGACTCGGCGAAAACGCCTGCGCGCTCACAGGCGCGCCGGAAGCGGCGCAGGATCACGTCGAAGGGTTCGTTTTGTCGGACTTGTACCGAAGGCATAGACCAGTCAGCTCCTTGTTGAGGCGTTTCTAACGGGGGCGCGATTTTACTCGGGATCATCCCGCAAGTCGAGGCGGAAATGGTCAAAACCGGGAATTTCCGGGTTCCCGCCTGGATTCCGCCTCCCCTGCCCGGAACGGCCCCGGCAGAGCCCGGGATAACTTGCAGATAACTTGCAGGGCCCTACGGGCCAATTCACGCTAGAATCGCCCCTTTCCGGCAGCAGGCAAAGACACCGATGACATCCCCCGAAAACCGTAGCCGAAACAGAGAATCACTGCGCGCGGACCATGACCATTTCCTGGCCCGTTTCGAGGAAATCAAGGCCCGGGGACTGAATCTCGACCTTACCCGGGGCAAACCGTCCGCCAGCCAGCTGGACCTGTCGAACAGCCTTCTGGCCCTCCCCGGAGGAGAATACCTGGACGACGGGGTCGACACCCGGAATTACGGTGGCATCGACGGCCTGCCGGCCATGAAGGCGCTGTTTGCCGAGATTCTCGAGGTGCCTGTCTCCAACGTGATCGTAGGGGGCAACTCCAGTCTCAACATGATGTTCGACACCCTGGCGCGGGCCTGCCTCTTTGGTGTGCCCGGCGGGGACAGCCCCTGGAGCGCTGTCGGCGGACGGAAATTCCTCTGCCCGGTGCCGGGATATGACCGCCATTTCCGTGTCACCGAGCACCTCGGATTTGAACTGGTCGCCGTGCCCATGACGGACCACGGCCCCGACATGGACCGGGTCGAGTCACTGACTGCAGCGGACCACGACATCAAGGGTATCTGGTGCGTGCCCCGTTTCAGCAACCCCACCGGCTGCTGCTACAGCGAAGAGGTGGTGCGGCGCCTGGCGGCCATGCCGGCGGCAAGGGACTTCCGGATCATCTGGGACAATGCCTATGCGGAGCATCATCTCGGAGATCCCCCGCCGCCGCTCGCGAACATCTACGATCTTTGCGCCCAGGCGGGTAATCCCAACAGAGTGATCGAATTCGCCTCAACCTCGAAGATCTCCCACCCGGGCTCCGGCGTGGCCGCCATGGCCGCGAGCGATGAGAACGTTGCCGACACCCTGCGTCACCTGTCCGTGCAGACCATCGGTCCCGACAAGGTGAACCAGTTGAGGCACTTGCGCCTTTTCGGCGACATCCAGGAGTTGCGCAGCCACATGCTCAGGCACGCCGACCTGGTGCGGCCCAGGTTCGAGGCGGTGGACGGGGTACTGGTACGCGAACTGGGTGAACTGGGCATCGCCGACTGGACCCGGCCCGGCGGGGGATACTTCATCAGCCTGGACGTGCCGGACGGGACCGCCGCCCGGGTCATTTCCCTGGCGGCCGAGGCCGGGGTCAAGCTGACGGAAGCAGGCGCTCCCTTTCCCTATGGCCGGGACCCCGACGATCGCAATATCCGGATCGCGCCGACCTTCCCCGCGCTGGAGGAAGTGGGTCTCGCCACCGAGGTGCTCGCCGCCTGCGTGAAGCTGGCAGCCAGCGAATAGCCGTCCGCGGCCCGTCCGGACGGCTCAGGAATAGTCCGCCAGCACCCGGTCGCCGGCCACTTCACGCCGCCAGCCCCGGAACAGCTCGATTTCCACCGTACCGCGGACAAAATCCTCCACCGCGGCCCGGTTGGCCAGCAGCGACGGGCTGATCCCGATATCCTCCGCGACGTCCCGCAGAAGTTTCATGATGCCCTTGACCCGCCTGCGGTCATCGGGGGCAAGCACCTGGGTCCAGACGGCGCCGGAACCCGGGTTCCTGGGCGTTTCCCGGCAGATGCGCACCAGGGCATCGCCATTCCTTCGCAGCGCCCCCCGGGATATTCCCTCCACGCGCGCGAGCCTGGCCATGGATCCGGGAGGATCGCGGCTGATCGACAGCAGCGCCGGCGTCGGCAACACCCATTCCCGGGGCAGGTCCTTTTCCATGGCCTTTTGCTCCCGCCAGACCGCAAGCCGGCGGGCAGTCTCCTGGGCCTCCACCGGCAATGCGGCGGCGCCCTTGAGCCGGAGCCAGGCCTTGCCGGGGTCCGGCCGCCACGTCTCGGGGGCAATCTGCCGCCTGCATTCCTCCCTGAACCAGGACATCCTGTCGTACCGGTCGAGCCGTTCTTCCAGGTAATCGCGCAGGTCGTGGAGATAACGCACATCGTCCGCGGCATAAGCCAACTCGGAAGCAGGCAGCGGACGCCTTGCCCAGTCCGCACGGGTGTGATCCTTGGGAAGCGAAACGCCGGTGACCTCGGCCACCATCGCCGCGTAGCTGACCTGGTCGCCGAATCCGCAGAATGCCGCCGCCACCTGGGTGTCGAACAGGGCGCCCGGGGAGGCATCGATCCGCGTATCCAGAGCCTCCAGGTCCTGGCGGCAGGAATGCAGCACGATTTCCGCCCCGGAATCCTTCATGAGTGCCCGCAGGGGGGCAAGATCCCCGATCGCCAACGGGTCGATCAGCATCGGATTTCCCGTTCCCCGAAGCTGCACCAGGCAAAGGATGGGCGCATAGGTCTTTACCCGCATGAATTCCGTGTCCAGCGCTACCACCCCTGCCGACGACAGTTCGGCACTGGCAGTTTCCAGCTGTTCGTCCCGCTCAATGATTGTGAATTCGGCCATGGCCCAATGATAACATCGGGCTCTTCGCCGCCCCGTTCCCATGCTGCCCGCCATTACAACCCTGATCCGTATCTGCCTGCTGGTAGCCAGGCCCCAGGACCTGCCTGCTTCGCGGGAATTCTTCTACCTCTGCGTTGCGGCCGCCTTCGCGATCCTGTTCACGGGTTACAGCATACTGGCGGGCACCGGCAATCCCCTCCTGCTGGCGGCCATCAATACCGCGTTGTTGGGCGTGATATGGCTGGTCATCCTGCAGGTCGCCGGACGGACGGACCGGTGGATCCAGTCCGCCAGCGCCATATACGGGTCCGCCGCCATCCTGAACCTGATCTCCCTGCCGATCATCACCGGCGGTCTGGACATTCCCTCGATGGACGAGGAGGGCATCAGTGAGACATCGAGACTGGTGATCATCGGTCTTTGGGCCTGGGAGGTCGCGGTCACCGCGCGTATCACCCGGGAGACCCTGGAAATCAACCTGCCCCTGGCCGTAATCCTCAGCGTCGCCATGTCCTTCGTCCTGCAGATGGCCATGGTCACCATGTTCGGATCCACCTCTTGAACATTTTCATCGCCGGCATCTGCGGCACCTTCATGGGGGGCATAGCCCAACTGGCCCGGGAACTCGGTCACCGGGTCAGGGGCTGCGACGCCAACGTGTATCCGCCGATGAGCGAAGTGCTGGCGGATGCCGGGGTCACGGTGCACAGTGGATATGACCCGGCGCATATCGATGCGGATACCGACCAGGTGGTCATCGGCAACGCCCTGTCCCGGGGGAATCCGCTTGTCGAGGCGGTGCTGGACGACGGGATGGTCTACCGTTCCGGTCCCGCCTGGCTCGCGGAGCACGTTCTCGCACGCCGCCGCGTGATCGCCGTGGCCGGCACCCACGGCAAGACCTCCACGGCATCCATGATCGCCTGGATTCTGGAATCCGCCGGCAGGAACCCGGGATTCCTGATCGGCGGAAAGCCCGGGAACTTCCGGGAAACCGCCCGCCTGGGCAGCGGCGGGGATTTCATCATCGAGGCGGACGAATATGACACGGCGTTTTTCGACAAGCGTTCGAAATTCGTGCACTACAGCCCGGAGATCGCGGTGCTGAACAACCTGGAATTCGATCACGCGGACATCTTCGACAACGTGGACCAGATCAGGCGCCAGTTCCATCACCTGATCCGGATCGTCCCCCGTAAAGGCAGCGTCGTGGTCAACGCTGACGATTCAAACCTCTCGGCAGTTCTCGACCTCGGCCTCTGGTCGCGCCGGGTGGATTTTTCCCTGGAAAGCCCTCACGCCGAATGGCACGCGATACCCGCCGGGCCGTCGGCGGCCACCTTCGACGTGACGAGACAGGGCGAGATATCCGGCACCGTCCGGTGGGACTGCATCGGCACACACAACCTGCAAAACGCCCTGGCGGCGGTGGCGGCATCGTCGGAAACCGGCAACGACCCCCGCGAATCCTGCGAGGCGCTGGCGCAATACCGGCCCAACGCACGGCGCCTGCAGTGCCTGCACCGTTCCTCCAGGGCCGTCCTTCTCGAGGATTTCGCCCACCATCCCACCGCCATCGCCCGTACCCTGGAGGCCCTGCATGCCCATTACCCCGGTCAACGCCTGGTGGCGATCCTCGAACCCGGGTCGAACACCATGCGGATGGGGCACGACCCGGGCACCATGGCGCGTGCCCTGTCCCTGGCGGATGAAACCATCCTCTACCGAAGCGCCGAACTTTCCTGGGATCCGCTGTCACTTCCCGGAGCGGACCGAATCACGGTCGTCGACGATCCGGAGGCGGCCGTCGGCCTGGCACTCAAGAGGGCCACCAGCGGTGCGGTGGTCGTCGCCATGAGCAACGGGGGATTCGGCGGCATTCCCCGCAAACTGGCGAATGAACTGGATGAGGCAGCCGGAAATCGCGGCGACGATGAACAATGATGAAACTTGATGATCTCCAGAAGGTCAAACAGATTCGGTACAATCCGCTTCCAGTCATCGAAATCCCGGAACCAGACTATGAAAAATCATCTGCTCGGAGCGCTATTCACGACTTTCTGCCTGTTGTTCGCTGCCCAGGGCATGGCCCAGGACAGCGAATACGTGGAAGGCGGACACTATGAACTGCTCGATGAGGTCCAGCCGGTCCAGACCGGGGACAAGATCGAAGTGGTGGAGATGTTCTGGTACCGCTGCCCCCATTGCTACCGCCTGGAGCCCTACCTGCACCGGTGGCTGGAAAACAAGCCGGAGAATGCCGAGCTCGTACCCATTCCCGCCATCCTGAACGAAAACTGGGCCTTCCATGCAAGGGTGTATTACACCTTCGAGGCGCTGGGCCTGACTGACCAGCTGCACGTGAAATTCTATGACGCCCTGCACAGGGAGCGAAGACCCTTCAATACGCCGGAACAGGTTGCGGACTGGGTGGGAGAACAGGGCATCAACAAGGATGCGATTCTCGGAACATTCAACTCATTCGCGGTCAACAACAAGGTCAGTTTCGCCGGCGTCATGACCCGGAAATACGGAATCAACGGCGTACCGTCCATCATCGTGGACGGCAAGTACCGCACCAGTGTTTCCATGGCAAGCAGCCATGAAGCGCTGCTGGACCTGATCAATTACCTCGTGGAAAAGGCCGCCGCCGAACGCCAGTCCTGAGGCCAGTGTGCGCCTGTTACCCGGATGCCGTGCCGCCGGGATTTGCGGGACAGCGCGACAGCCTCGTGAAAGCGCCGCACCAAGTCAATGCTGGAATGTGCCGAGGCGATAACCCTGCGGCCGTTCCCTTGTTTCTCAAGCGCTTTCACCTGGGTGTTTACAAGTGTTGGGATCGACATCGAAAATGATCTTTCTAGAAAGTCAGTGACATCTGCTGTTGGCCAGGGTCACCGCCTGGCACTTCTGCCGCTTCCCCCGATCCAGCTGGGATCAATCCACGCAAGTATCGCTCAAGGTCATCCCCATTCGGAATTGGGGTAGCCCAACCTTCCTTGATGAACTTCTGGTTCCCTATTGTCATTACCTCGGAAAGGAATTCATCCGGGTGGGCGATACAGGCAAGCGGTCTATTCTGGTCACGAGCAAACCGAACCGTGTGCACGGTGCCCCCCTCAAGGTCCGTCTCGATTACGAGAACCGCATCAGACAGACCGCTCTGGATTCGGTCCCGCTCGGCAAACGATGCCTGAATCGGACCAAAACCAATCGGATATTCGCTCACCAGGCAACCTTCAAGTTCGACAAGACGCTCTGCCAGATCCCGGTTCGTGGCCGGATAGACCATGTCGAGACCATGGGCCAGCACTGCCACGCCGACACCGTGCGTTTCCAGACACCCTTCGTGCGCATACGTATCGCATCCATTGGCCAAGCCACTTACGATGATGAAGCCGGCCTCGACGGCAGTTCGCGCAGACCTCGACGCCACTGCCTTGCCGAACGAAGTCGGCTCTCGTGTGCCCACCACGGCCAAACATTTTGTCGCATGAAGCCCGTCGATCTTTCCCTTCACGAACAGCACAGCCGGCGGATCAGGAATCTTCTTTAACCGCTCCGGGTAGAGTGCATCGTGGAAGGAAATCGCCTGAATGCCGAGATCGTGACTGAGAGCGAGCTGCTCTTCACTTTCAGCCCATGCAGCCGAAAATTCGGACGCCGAAACGGAAACCCGACGCAATCCTGATACGCACGACCATACTGCCTCGCGACAGCCGGGCAGATCGGTTTCCCGAATCGGCTTATCCACGATCTTCAGTGCGGTCCGCCTCCCAAGGCCCCGGAGTTTCAGAAGCGAAAGAAGGGCGACAGTGGTGGGCGTGGTTGTCATGGGTTCGCCGTACTATCTGATCTGAATGGAGCGTTCACTGCGTTTCAACCCTCTTCCGGCATTCTGCCCATATATTCGGCTTATGGTCGTTCGTTATCCGGACGCCTAAATAATCCAGGTGATAACCACGATCTTCGGCATTTCCAGGACACCCTCCGTGGACGTTTACCCCCTGGTTGGTCTTGTAGTTTGATTTCGCATTGGCCCGGACGGACCGGAAATTCCCTGGCAGGACCGCCTCTCGCAACCGGCATGTCCGGTCAATGCGTGGAGAAATCCTCCATGCTGCCACCCGCAACGAGTTCACCGGCGTTCCGGATGAAGGCCAGCAGGCTGGAGACCTGCGGCATTTCGCTGGCGAAATAGTATTCGGCGCAGCGGATTTTCGTTTTCAGGAACTCGGCGCCCAGGTTCTCGTCCCCTGCGCCGTCGTCCAGTAGACAGGCCGCCCGGTGCGCGGACTTCGCCATCAGCCATCCACAGGCCACCACGCCCCACAGGCGCAGATAGGGCTCGGCTACCGCAGCCACCTCCCGGATGGCGCCAGGGGACCGGTTCACCAGCAGGTTGGCCGCGGTCACCAGTGAATCCAGTGCATCGTCAAGGGTGCCGGCCATCTGCTCGCCGATCGCGTCGAAACCCGCAACATCCTGGCGGATGTAATCGATAACCCGCAATGTCATCTGCCCCTCATCCCGGACAAGCTTCCGTCCCGACAGGTCCAGCGCCTGGATTCCCGTGGTGCCTTCATAAATGGGTGTGATTCGCTGATCGCGGTAGAACTGGGCCGCACCGGTTTCCTCGATGAATCCCATGCCCCCGTGCACCTGCAGCGCCATCGACACGTTTTCAAGCCCGAGCTCAGTGGAATATGCCTTCACGATGGGAGTCAGGATTTCAACCATGTCCGCCGCTGCCGTCCTGGTCTCCTCCTCGGGGTGACTGTGCGCCTTGTCCATGCAGGATGCGGACACCAGGCCAAGTGCGCGCAGCGCCTCGTTGCGGCACTTCTGCGTCCACAGGTTTCGCTGTATGTCCGGGTGGTGAATGATGGCGACGCGGTCCCCGTCCGGCTTGTCGATGGCCTTGCCCTGGAACCGCTCGGCGGCATGCCGGACGGCCTTCTGGTACGCCCTCTCGGCCACGGCATAGCCCTGTACGCCCACGGCGTGTCGCGCCAGGTTCATCATGGTGAACATGTACATGAGCCCCCGGTTTTCTTCCCCCACCAGGTAGCCGACTGCGCCTTTCCCGGGGCCGTAGCCGAGAACCGCCGTGGGGCAGGCATGTATGCCCAGCTTGTGTTCGAGTGAGACCGTCTCGATGTCATTGGGCACCGTCCAGTTCCCGTCCGGGTCGGCAAGGAACTTGGGCACGATGAACAGGGATATGCCCTTCACCCCTTCCGGCGCATCCGGTGTACGGGCAAGGACGAGATGAATGATGTTCTCCGTCAGGTCATGATCACCATAGGTGATGAAAATCTTCTGTCCGGTGATCAGGTAGTGGTCGCCGTCCGGTACTGCGCGGGTGCGCACGGCGGCCAGGTCGGAACCCGCTTGGGGTTCCGTCAGGTTCATGGTTCCGGTCCACTCCCCGGAGACGAGTTTTCCGAGGTATGTCTGCCGCTGTTCCTCGGAAGCGTGGTCCAGTATGGCTTCGATTGCACTCTGGGTCAGCAGCGGACACAGTGCGAAGGACATGTTGGCGGATTCCCAGATTTCATGGGTGGCGGTGGTCACCAGCCATGGCAGGTTCTGACCGCCGAACTCTTCCGGGAACGGCAGGCCATTCCAACCGCCCTCGATGAACCCGGCATAGGCCGACTTCCATCCTTCCGCGGTGATCGTCTGTCCGCCTTCCAGGCGGACACCCTCGCGGTCGCCGGTATGGTTCAGGGGCGCCAGTACCTCGCCGGCGAATCGGCCGGCCTCTTCAAGAATCGCCCGCAACAGATCCGGCGACGCTTCCTCGAAGCCCGGGAGTTGTTGCACACCGGCCAGGTCGGCCAGTTCGGTGCAGGCAAAGTACAGGTCCTTGACTGGAGCGGTATAGGTCATGGCAATTCACTGGTCGGCGAACCGGATACCGGGAAACCGGAAAAATCCGATTTTATCGCCACTGGCGATGGAAAAGGGGCGGGGTCCGTCTATCCGGCAACCCCGCTCCGTCCCGGGCTAGTGTTCTCCCCCGGCCCTGAAGTTGAACACCGCGCCGGAACGTATGCCCGACGGCCAGCGCGATGTGATGGTTTTCAGCTTGGTGTAGAAGTGCACGCCCTCGGGGCCATGAATGGCGTGATCCCCGAACAGCGAACGCTTCCAGCCACCGAAGCTGTGAAATGCCAGCGGCACGGGAATGGGAACATTGACGCCCACCATGCCGATCTGCACCCTGTGGCTGAAATCCCTGGCGGCATCCCCGTCGCGCGTGAAGATTGCGGTGCCGTTGCCGTATTCGTGTTCGTTGATCATCTTCACCGCATCCTCATAGGAGTCCGCCCGGACGATAGACAGTACCGGGCCGAAGATCTCGTCGGTGTAGATGCTCATGTGGGTCCGGACCCGGTCGAAGATGGTGGCGCCGACGAAACAGCCGTCCTCATGTCCGGCCACCTGGATGCCGCGACCGTCCAGCACCAGATCAGCGCCCTCCTCCACGCCCTTGTCGATATAACCCATGATGCGGTTCCGGGCGTCCGGTGTGACCACCGGACCCATCTCGGCGTCGGGGTCCGTGTACGGGCCCACCTTGAGCCCCTCCACCCGGGGTACCAGTTTCTCGATGATGCGCTCGGTCGTGCCCTCGCCCACGGTAACCACCACGGAAACGGCCATGCAGCGTTCCCCGGCGGAGCCGTAGGCGGCGCCCATCACCGCGTCCACCACCTGGTCCATGTCCGCATCGGGCATCACCAGCATGTGGTTCTTGGCCCCGCAAAGGGCCTGCACCCGTTTGTTGTTGGCAGTCCCGGTATGGTAGATGTACTGGCCGATGGCGGTGGAACCAACGAAGCTCACCGCCTGCACCCTGGGGTCCGTGAGCAGCGTGTCCACGGCCTCCTTGTCGCCATTGACCACGTTGAGCACCCCTTCCGGCAACCCGGCTTCGGTCATCAGTTCCGCCAGGAGCAGTGGGCAGGAAGGATCCTTCTCGGACGGTTTCAGCACGAAGGTGTTCCCGCATGCGATGGCCAGCGGAAACATCCACATGGGTACCATTGCCGGAAAGTTGAACGGCGTGATTCCGGCACATACCCCCAGGGGCTGACGCATGCTCCAGGAGTCCACCCCCGCAGCGACGCTGCCGGAATACTCGCCCTTCAGAAGCTGGGAAATGCCGCAGGCGTATTCCACCACCTCAAGTCCCCGGGTAATCGAACCCTTGGCATCTTCCAGGGTCTTGCCGTGTTCCGACGATACCGCCTCCGCCAGTCCGTCCATGTTGGACCGGATGAGATCGCGGAACCGGAACATGATCTGCGCACGCCGGCCTGCCGGCACCTCGGACCATGCGGGGAAGGCCGCCTGGGCCACGCCGATGGCCTGGCCCACCTCCTCCTTGCTGGCCAGCGGCACCTGTTTTGTGACCTGACCCGTGGCCGGATTGAAGATGTCCCCCGCCCGGCCGCTTTCTCCGGGCACTTTCTTCCCGCCGATGTAGTGGTGCAACGTGGTGGTGATGGCTCTGTTCATGATTTCTACCTAAATGTTCGATACTTGTTCGGTCGACCGTCCGCCGGGAACAGTATAAGCTGCGAGCCGGCGCACGGCCACTTCATGCTAGACGGGCATGCTAAACGGACCGGGCGGCGGCGCACAGGTGATTGAGTTTCGACACCGCCAGATCCCTGCCGAGCAGGCCAAGGCCGCAGTCCGGCGCCGCAATAAGGCGATCACGGTCGATATGATCCATGGCCTGGAGCAGGCGTTCCCGGATTTCTTCGACACTTTCCACCCGGCTCTTCGCGATGGCCACCAGTCCAAAGATTATCTTGGTGGTACTGAAATGCTCAAGCAGGCGCAGGTCGTTGTGACGGTGGGCGTCCTCCACGGACACGGCGTCGATGCTGGAGGCCTCCGCGGCATCCGCGATCTCGAGGTAGGCGCCCGGGTCCGCCTTGGGATAGTCGGGATGATCCAGCCGGTCCGGGTAGCCGCAGCACATGTGCACGGTCCGTTCGACATGGTCGGGACAGCCGTGAAATGCCCTTTCCAGGTTCTCGAACCCGTAGTCCAGGGCTTCGGCCGGCTTGCGGGCGAACACCGGCTCGTCGATCTGGATGTAGCGGCAGCCGGCTTCGGCAAGCGCCAGCACTTCCTGGTTCAGCGCATCCGCGATATCCGCACCCAGCTTCGCCGGATCATGGTAGTAGGTGTCTGCGTTGGTATCGCTCACGGTCATCGGGCCCGGCATGGTGAACTTGACCGGGCGATCGGTGAAGGCCTGGGCCCGCTTCCAGTCACCCGCGGCGAACAGGCGTTTCACGGACACCGGCCCGTTGATGGTGGGGAGGTTGGCGGAATAGGTTCCCCCGCGCACCTCCCGGTTGGTCAGGTTGACGAAGTCGAAGCCGTTCAGGTGGCGGCAATGGTAATGGATGTAGTTTTCCCTGGGCACCTCGCCGTCCGTGGGAATATCGATTCCGGCTTTCACCTGTTCCTGCACGGCTTCCTCGATTCCGCGGGAGATGATGGCTTCCGCATCCGGGCCCAGGTCCTCCATGGCCCTCTTCCAGAGCTTGGTCGGATCCGCCGTGTCCGGGCCGGCGGGGATGTTGAACCAGTCGGGCAACTTGACGTAGTCGGGTTTCGGCCAGGCGCCGATACAGGTCGTCTTGATGGTCATGGTACGAAACTGCAATAGGTTGATTCATCACGGCAGACAGGCCGGCATGCCGGCGCCGTATCCGCACGAAAGATGGATTATGGCCGGGAACACCTGAATCCACCAACCTGATTGCGGTCATTTCGCGCCAGATTTTCCCTGCATCGCCCGTTCAGCGCCCATTCCACGTCCATTCCACCCTGTGATCCGGGAGACACGGTAGCTTACAATGTCCGGAACTCGTTGGCCGGATTCGGCGTTTGACTGAATATCTTTTTCAACTGCCCCGCCAGGGTCAGGGCACACTGCAGACCCGGATACAGGAAATGCTGGTCAATGCCATCCTGGAGGGTCACCTTGCACCAGGAAGTGCCCTGCCCTCCAGCCGCAAGCTCGCGCGCCAGCTGAAGGTGGCCCGCAACACCGTGATCTATGCCTACCAGCACCTGGTCGACGAGGGTTTCCTGATTTCCAGGGAGCGCAGCGGTTTCTTCGTGAGTCCGGAAATACTCCGGGGCCGTGTTCGTCAGGCACCGGAACGGGTCCGGGGCAAGGACCGCATCCGGTGGAACGAGAAACTGGCCCTCACGCCCGACGACATGCGCCAGAACCTGAAACCCCTCGACTGGTATCAGTATCCCTATCCCTTCATATGCGGGCAGTACGACCAGCAGCTTTTCCCCATCGCCGACTGGCGCGAGTGTTGCCGCGAAGCGGCCGCCATCAGCGCGATCCACAGTTGGGCCAGGGACCAGGTTGACCGGGATCACCCGGACCTCGTGGACCAGATTCACCACAAGCTGCTGCCGCGCCGGGGAGTCTGGGCCGACCCGGACCAGATTCTGGTGACGGTCGGCGCCCAGCAGGGCTTGTATATCGCCGCACAGCTGCTGCTGAACAGTGAGCGCCGGATGGGATTCGAAACTCCCGGTTACGTGGATGCGGAGAATACCTTCCGCATATTCACGGGCAACCTCAGCGCCCTGCAGGTGGACCTCAGGGGACTGGTCCCCGATGAGCGATTCGCGGCATGCGACCTGGTGTACACCACCCCAAGCCACCAGTACCCGACGACGGTCACCATGCCCAGGAACCGCCGGCAGGAAGTCCTGGAGGCCGCCAGCAAGCATGACGTGCTGATCCTCGAGGACGACTACGAGTCGGAGTTCAACTATGTGGGCGAGCCCACTCCGGCACTCAAGAGCATGGACGAGGACGGCCGCGTCATTTACATCGGCAGCCTGTCAAAAACACTGGCGCCGGGTATCCGCCTGGGGTTCATGGTTGGGTCCAGGGAGTTCATCCACCAGGCCAGGGCTCTCAGGCGGCTGATGATGCGCCATCCGCCGAGCAACAACCAGTTCGTGATCGCGGAGTTCCTGAAGCGGGGTTACCACGATGCGCTGGTGAACCGGCTGAGCCAGACCCTGCGCCGGCGCTGGCAACTGCTGGGGGACCTGCTCGAGCATCACCTTCCCGGGGGCAGCCGCAGGTCCACGTTCGGCGGATCGGCCATCTGGGTGAAAGGGAAACCGTCGCTTGACGCCGACAGACTGCTGCGCCTGGTCATGGCGGAAGGCATCCTGTTCGAGCCCGGGACGGTATTCTTTCATGGCGACAACCGGCCGACCCGGTATTTCCGGCTGGGATTTTCCTCCATTCCCACCGACCACATCGAGCCGGGTATCGAAAAGCTGATCTCGCTGCTGGCCGGGATGCGATGATCCCCGGCGCGCGGTTCAGCCGCCGCCGATCTCCTTCCAGTGATGGCAGGCCACTTCATGTTCGTCGCCGACATGCTGCAGGACAGGCTCCTGTTCACTGCAGAGTTCGGTGGCATAAGGGCAACGGGTGTGGAACTTGCAGCCGGGGGGCGGCCGGGTGGGAGACGGTATCTCTCCCTCGAGTTTCTGCGCCGCACCGTGATGGTCCGGGTCGAGGGAGGGAATGGCCGACAGCAGGGCCTGTGTATAGGGGTGGCCCGGCGCCGAGAACAGTTTGCGTGTCGGGGCCGATTCCACCAGCCGGCCCAGGTACATGACCGCAACGTGGTCAGTGATGTGGGCCACGACCGACAGGTCGTGGCTGATAAACAGGTAGGTCAGCCCAAGGTCATTCTGCAGCGACTTCAGCAGGTTCAGTATGTCCGCCTGGATGGATACGTCCAGCGCCGCAACACTTTCGTCCGCCACCACGAACCGCGGGTTGCACACCAGGGCCCTGGCGATGGAAATTCTCTGTCGCTGGCCGCCGGAAAAGGCATGGGGGAAACGCCTCAGGTGCTCCAGGTTCAGGCGGCATTTCGAAGCAATGGTGCGTACCACCTCGTCGGTCTCTTCCCTGCTGCTGGTGATCTCCATCACCTCCAGCGGTTCGGCGATGATGTCGCGCACGGTCATCCTGGGGCTCAGTGCCGCATAGGGGTCCTGAAAGATCAGCTGGGCGCGCTTGCGGTAATCCTTGAGCTGCTCCTTGCCGAGATTCACCAGGTCATAGGAGACCTCGTCATCATGGTATTCCACCTCGCCGGTCGTGATGGGGGAGGCGCGCAGAAAGGCCCTGCCAAGGGTCGTCTTGCCCGACCCGCTCTCCCCCACCAGGCCGAAAAAGGA
>JAJDTE010000035.1:0-4666 GCA_022827325.1 Gammaproteobacteria bacterium
CCCGACCGCGATGATTTTCGTCCCCTGCGAGGGCGGGATCAGCCACAACGAGAGCGAGAACGCGGAACCCGAACACCTGGCGGCGGGCTGCCAGGTCCTGCTGGACTCGATGCTTGCCCGGGCGGGGGTGGCCTGACGGCGGGGCAGGACGCCGCGGGTTTTGCCGGGGAATCAGGGCAGGTTGAGCCAGGTCAGGGGATCCGGAATCTCGGGCCGGAAATAGCAGACCATGCGCCCGTCCGGGCCGGCCTTCTGACGGGCCTGCCAGGGCGCCATCCCATGGAGCGCCATGCGGTGCACCAGGTAGCACTGCCCCGGAAGGGCATGAATCTCCCTTCTCGGGCAGCGTTGGAAGATGTCGCGCCGCAGTTCGTGGTAGCTGTCCGTCAGGTCCAGATCCTGCCATGCGCCGGGTTCCCTGCCGGCAAGCAGGCGGTGTAAGAATTCCCGCGCGATCCGGTGCGATCCCTCCCATACCACGAACGGCGCGGCTTCGGCCGGGGCCGCAACCATCGGGATGCCGAGTATGTAGGCGTGGTGTTCACCGAGATACCGGCGCCGGTCGGGTCCATGGCGCAGCATGCCGTCGATATGCGCCGCGTCGCGCTGGCGGCGATAGCGGTGGCTCGCGTCGGATTCCGCCGCGGACCTGGCCGGGTACCCTGGGAAGCACACGGAGACCTGCGCCCGGTCAAGGGGCAGGTCGCGAAAGGCATTCGTGCGGGCCAGGTAGGACAGTGCCCGCCCGGTAAACGGGAGGCCCCCGGGAACCGCGCCGTCGGGGCCGTTTTCCAGCGCGTTCACGCCGACGAACCAGGTGTCGCCGTGCCGCCACCACTGCCGGTATGCGGGATCGTCCAGGGTGCGCCGCGCCGCGGGCAGCGTGCCGCGGATCCAGCGGTGCAGGGCCGGGTCGTCTTCGAACAGGATCCAGCCACGCTCGTGCATGGCCAGGTCAAGTGCCGAGTGGGAAGTCCGGGTGGATGCCAATGGAAGAAGATCGCAAAGAATCGTGAAAGGGACGGCAATCCTCTCTGGGTTCGCTATAATTCCGGCCACCCATCAGAAATGCCATGGCCGTCGTCAATTTTACCGCCAATCTGAGACGTCACGTCCAGTGCCCCCGCACCGAGGCGGAGGGCGCCACCGTGCACGAGGTGCTTGAGGACGTGTTCTCCAGGTTCCCGTTCCTCAGGGGATACGTGGTGGACGAGCACGGTGCGCTGCGCAAGCACATGGCGGTGTTTCTCGATGGGATCGCGGTCCGGGACCGCAGGCGACTCAGTGATCCGGTGCCGGACCCCGGTTCGGAAATCCACGTGATCCAGGCGCTTTCCGGCGGCTGATGGCAGGAGGTTACCGATGAAGCAACCGGTGCTGCGCGTGGCGACACGCAAGGGGCTTTTCCGCGTCGCCCGGGACAACGGTTCCTGGCAGGTAGAGGAACCGTCCTTTCTCGGGGACAACGTCAGCGCCGTGCTGCACCACCCCGTTTCCGGGCTGCTGTACGCCGCCCTGGACCACGGCCATTTCGGCGTCAAGCTGCACCGGTCCGCCGACGGTGGCGGCCGGTGGGAGGAAATCCCGGTGCCGGAAAACCCGCCCAGGCCGGAAGGCGAGGGGCCCCTGGTGGATTTCCTCGGCAGGACAATTCCCGACTCGCTGCAACTGATCTGGTGCCTGGAAGCGGGCCATCCCTCCCAGGGAGGAAGGCTCTGGGCCGGAACGGCGCCGGGCGGCCTCTTTCGCAGTGACGACGACGGCGACAGCTGGCAGTTGACCGATAGCCTCTGGAACCATCCGGGGCGCCGTCGCTGGATGGGTGGGGGCCTCGATTCCCCGGGGATCCATACCATCCTGGTCCACCCCGAAGAATCCGGGGACATCACTGTCGCGGTGTCCTGCGGCGGCATCTGGCACAGTCCGGACGACGGCGCCACCTGGGAAAATATCGGCCAAGGAATGACCGCTCCCTACACCCCGCCGGAGTATGCCGGGGACCCCGGATCCCAGGACGTGCACCGCCTGGCCCGCTGCCGGGGCGCCCCGGACCGGATGTGGCTGCAGCATCACGACGGCATCTACCGCTCGGACGATGCCGGCCGAAACTGGCGCCGGATCCGGCCGGTCCTGCCGGGGGATTTCGGCTTTCCCGTGGTGGTGGACGAGGCCGACCCGGACCGGGCGTGGTTCGTTCCGGAGATCAAGGACGAGCACCGCGTCCCCCCGGGCGGTCGCGTGGTCGTCAACCGCACCGAGGACGGCGGCCAGACCTTCACCACCTTCCACGAGGGGTTGCCAGGCCCACTGGCCTATGACCTGGTGTACCGCCATTCCCTCGACCGGGATGCCGGGGAGGGGGTACTGGCCATGGGCAGCACCACCGGGTCGCTGTGGATCAGCGGCGACGACGGCGTCTCGTGGGAGAGCATCTCCCGGCACCTGCCGCCGATCTACGCGCTCAGATTCGACTGATTGCCCGGCGCCGAAGGAATATCATGGAACCCATGCCCGAATACGTGATTCCCGCTCCCGGCACGCCCAGCCTGCCGGTAATGGGAAGCGACGCCCGCTTCCCTGTCCACCGGATCTATTGCGTCGGGCGCAACTATGCCGCCCATGCCATCGAAATGGGCCACGACCCTGACAGGGAGCTGCCGTTCTTCTTCCTCAAGAACCCCGACAATCTGGTGCCGGACGGCGGGGATTTCCCCTATCCGCCGAAGACCGGGAACGTGCACCATGAAGTCGAGCTGGTGGCCGCCATCGGCCGGGGCGGCAGCGATATCGGCGTTGATGCCGCGCTGGATCACGTCTGGGGCTATGCGGTGGGTCTGGACATGACCCGGCGCGACCTCCAGGCGGAGATGAAGAATGCCGGCCGTCCCTGGGAAATCGGCAAGGCTTTCGAGCACTCGGCGCCCATGGGCGCCGTGGCGCCGGCCGCGGAGATCGGTCATCCTGCGGAAGGGCGGGTGGAACTCAGGGTCAACGGCGAAATCCGCCAGGAGGGCGACCTCAACCAGCTGATCTGGAAAGTGCCGGAAATCGTCGCCTACCTGTCCGGCCTCTTTGAACTCAGGCCGGGCGACCTGATCATGACCGGAACCCCCGCGGGTGTCGGGCCGGTGGTGCGGGGAGATTTGGTAGAATGCTCCGTCGCCGGGGTGGGCGCACTGGCCACCAGGATTGTCTGATCACGCGTCCGGCGTTTCTCTTATGACTCTTCGCTACCTTGACTGCACCGCCGAGACGTGTCCCGTCCGGCAGGTCCCGCCGGGCCCGCGGGGCTGGCTGGCCCGCGAGGTCGCGGAATCGGACTGGCTGATTCCCCTGGATGACGGGATGCGCCGGGAGGTTGATCGCCTGGCGGACTTCATCGCCGCCAATCCGCTGCAGAACCTCCAAAGGCGCGTTGCGGATTTTTCCTTGCCCCGTTGCGCGGACACCATGGGGAGAATGAAGGATGCGGTGGACAACGGTGTCGGCTTCGCCGTGCTGGACCGGATGCCGATGGAAGACCACCCCCTGGAGGTGATGGTGGAGGTTTACTGGCTGCTCGGCCAGTTCATCGGCCGGCCGGTGGCGCAAAAATGGAACGGGGAGATGATCTACAACGTGCGCGACACCGGGCAGGCCTACGAATACGGCGTCCGCGGATCGCACACTTCGGTGGAACTGGTTTTCCATACCGATAACGCCTTCGCGAGAATGGTGCCGGACCATGTCGGACTGCTGTGTCGCTACCCGGCGGCGGAAGGTGGTGTCAGCCGGTTCTGCAGCCTGTACACCGTGCATCGGCGCATGCAGGACAGGTTTCCCGGGCAGCTGGAGCGCCTGTACCTGCCGATGTATTTCGACCGCCAGAAGGAACACGCCGACGGTGCGCCGCCAGTATGCCTTGCGCCGTATTTCAGCTGGAGCGGTGACCGGCTCAATGCCCGGGCCAACTCCTCCCTGGTGCGGAAGGGCTACGAGGTGGCGGAAGAGGACATGGACGGCGAGCTCGTGGCGGCCCTGGATGCCATCGACGAAGTGTGTTCCAGCGAGGAAATCTGGTACGAGGCGCCGCTTTACCGGGGGCAGATCCAGTATCTCAACAACCACGAGGTGGGGCATTACCGCTCGGAATTCCAGGATCACGAGAACCCGGATAAAAGACGCCACCTGTACCGGCTGTGGCACCGGGAACGGGGATCGGCATGCTATGACGGCGGATACCTCTAGCGTCGGTATTGAGGAAGAGGCGGGCTGACCCGCGTCGATTGCGCCGGCACCGCGCATACCCGGTATCCGCCGTTGCCGCGGCAGCAGCCGGGCAAGGCCCGTACTGCCGTTCGGGCGCCGCGATATACCCCCCGGGAACTTAATCCCCCCACCCAGGGTCATCCGGACAGGGGCCCGATGCGTGGGTCAGGGATGGCGAGGATGGCCTTTCAACGGGTGGGGACGGACCCTGTTCGGCAGCGGAAGCCGGGCCCCCGAAAGAATTATGACAAACCTGCCCGAGGGACGGGAAACGGAGAGGACGGGAAAAATGGAAAAATATATAATCGAGCAGAAACAGGGACTTATGAGGTTCCGCCGGGCGTTTTTACGCGCGATAACTGTATTTATCAGGCGCGAAGAATAAATTCCCAATGCCCCTCCGGTCAAGGGCATTGGC
>JAJDTE010000081.1:0-43193 GCA_022827325.1 Gammaproteobacteria bacterium
GCCACTTTCCAGTTGGGTCCGGTGCCCGTGTCCACCACCAGCGGCACGGACAACTCCGTCACGGAACACATGATTTCCGCGACGGTCCCCGCCATTGGCTCGGCTTCCTCCCCGGGCACCTCGAGCACCAGTTCATCGTGCACCTGCAGGATCATGCGCGATCGGGACGCGTTTTCCAGAATCCACCGGTCCACCAGGATCATGGCCTTCTTGATGAGGTCGGCCGCGGTGCCCTGCATCGGCGCATTGATGGCCGTGCGTTCCGCGTACTGGCGCCGCGCGGGGTTCTTCGAGGCGATTTCGGGCAGGTTGAGACGACGGCCGAATAGGGTTTCCACATAACCCTGGTCACGGGCCAGTTCCCGGGTGCGGTCCATGTATTCCCGGACACCGGGATAGCGGTCGAAATAGATCTCGATGTATTCGCGGGCCTCCTTTTGCGCGATCCCGAGCTGCCGGGCCAGGCCGAAGGGGGACATGCCGTAGATCAGGCCGAAGTTGATCGCCTTCGCCCGGCGGCGCCGTTCGGGGTCCACATCCTCTGGGCTGCCGCCGAACACTTCGGCGGCGGTGGCGCTGTGGACGTCCAGACCCTGCCGGAAGGCGTCGATCAGGCCCCCGTCTCCCGACAGGTGTGCCATGATTCGAAGCTCTATCTGGGAATAATCCGCCGCCAGCAGGGTGAAGCCTTCCTCGGCGACGAACGCCTCGCGGATCCTGCGGCCCTCTTCGGTGCGCACGGGAATGTTCTGCAGGTTGGGATCACTGGAGGACAGCCGCCCGGTGGCTGCCACCGCCTGCTGATAGGAGGTGTGTATCCGGCCGGTATTCGGGTTGATCAGCAGCGGCAGTTTTTCGGTGTAGGTGCTTTTCAGCTTGGCAAGACCGCGGTGCTCCAGGATCAGGCGGGGCAGGTCATGCTCCACGGCCAGATACTGCAATACGTTTTCCGCGGTGGACGGCTGCCCCTTGGAGGTCCTGGCGGTCACCGGCAGGCCCTGTTTCTCGAACAGGATCTCCTGGATCTGCTTGGGTGAGGCGATATTGAATTCCTCCCCCGCGGCCCTGTGCGCCTCGCGTTCGATGTCAACGAGCCGTTCGGCGATCTCCGCGCTCTGTGCGAGCAGCATGTCCGCATCCACGCGCACGCCCCGGGTTTCCATCCGCTCGAGAACCCGGATCAGCGGTATCTCCATATCCCGGTACAGGTCCATCAGCCGGGGAATTCCCTCCAGCCGGGGCAGCAATGCCCGATGCAGCCGGAGGGTGACATCGGCATCCTCGGCGGCATACTCCGTGGCCCGGTCCAGTGGCACCTCGTTGAAGGTGAGCTGGTTTTTTCCGCTGCCGGCCACATCGCTGAACTTGATGGTGGTATGACCGAGATGCCTGGTGGCGAGGGTGTCCATGTCGTGCCGGGAGTTTCCGGCATCCAGCAGGTAGGACATCAGCATGGTGTCGTGTTCGGCCCCCGCCACGCTGACGCCGTGGTGGCCGAGAACCTCCAGGTCATACTTGAGGTTCTGGCCGGTCTTGACCACGGCGGCATCCTCCAGCAGCGGCCTCAGCCTGTCGAGCGCCGCGTTCCGGTCCAGTTGCGGGGGTGCGCCGGCAAAGTCGTGGGCCAGCGGCAGGTAGGCGGCCTTCCCGGCCTCGACGCAGAACGACATGCCCACCAGGGAGGCCTGGTGGGCGTCCACGGAGGTGGTCTCGGTATCCAGCGCTACCACCTCCGCCGTGCGCATGCGCTCGATCCACCGGTCCAGGGCCCGGTCGTCCAGGATGGTTTCGTATTCCGTGGCGGTTGCCGGGTCGGACGGACTGACGGTTTCGGCCATGTCCCCTTCGTCACCGAGTTCCGCCAGCCAACTCCGGAATTCCAGGGCCTTGTACAGGCGCCGCAGGTTCGGCCGGTCCGGTGCCCTGAGCGTGAGGTCGTGGAATGACAGGTCGAGCTCGGCGTCGAGTTTCAGGGTGACCAGGGTGCGGGACAGGGACAGGATGTCCAGGTTCTCGCGCAGGGACTCGCCGATCTTGCCCTTCACTTTGTCCGCGCGTGCGACCAGTTCGTCCAGGCTGCCGTACTCCGCCAGCCACTTGGCGGCGGTCTTGGGTCCGACCCTGGGGATGCCGGGGACGTTGTCCGAGGTGTCCCCGGTCAGGGCCAGCAAATCGATGATCCTCTCCGGCGGCACGCCGAACTTCGCCATGACGCCGTCAGGGTCCAGGGTGGAGTTCTTCATCGTGTCGACCATTACCACGTGCTCGTTCACCAGCTGGGCCAGGTCCTTGTCGCTGCTGATGATCATGACCCGGTAGCCCTCCCGGACGGCCCTGGTGGCCAGCGTCCCGATGACGTCGTCCGCCTCGATCCCCGGTACGGACACCAGCGGGAGGCCCATGGCGGGGATGATCTCGAGCAGATAGCCGAGCTGCACCCTGAGATCGTCCGGCATCGGCGGCCGGTTGGCCTTGTACTGCGGATACATCTCGTGGCGGAAGGTCTTGCCCTTGGCGTCCATGACCATGGCGAGGTATTCCGGCTGGACCTCCCTGATCAGGCTCCTCAGCATGTTGACCACGCCGAACACGGCATGTGTCGGCTGGCCGTCCCGGGTGGAGAGCCCGCCCTGGCTGCCGATGGCATGGTACGCCCGGAACAGGAAGGATGAACCGTCTACCAGAACCAGTTCATTATCTTTGTCAGGTACCATCTCGTGGGGGTAAGATCGGGGAGGTCACCCGCGGTATTGTAACCGCAGACCCAGAAAACCTTCCGGGAAGATTGCCGCCATGAACAAACCGATGCAACGACTCCTGTCCGAACTGAACGGCATGCGCGGCGGCGCGCTCGGTGCGAACCAGCTGGTCGGGATCATGCAGGAAATCACCACTGCCCATGACTGCCTGTCGGAAATCGGTGCCGCGGTCAGCTTCTTCGGCTCGGCCAGGATTCCCCGGGATGACCGGGATTACGACATCGCCCGAAGGTCGGCGCGGCTGCTCTCCAGTGAAGGGTTTGCCGTCATCAGCGGAGGGGGACCGGGAATCATGGAGGCGGTGAACCAGGGTGCCCAGGAGGGCGGGTCCGCCAGCATCGGGCTGAATATCCGGCTGCCGGGACGTAACGAGACGCCCAATCCCTACCAGGACATCAACCTGAGCTTCCAGCATTTCTTCGTCCGCAAGATGATCTTCGTGCACTTCGCCACGGCATTCGTGGTCATGCCGGGCGGGGTCGGCACCCTGGACGAGGTCCTGGAATGCCTGACGCTGATGCAAACCGATAAAGTGCACCGGATTCCGGTTATACTCGTGAACGGGAGTTTCTGGGGCGGCCTGGTGGACTGGTTTCGCGGCACCCTTCTTGAACGCGGTACCATCGCGGAAGGGGACCTGGACATGTTCCGGATTCTGGACCGTCCCGAGGAAATTCGGGATGCGGTGAACGGTTTCTACCGCGGCGGCCAGGGCAGTTTCGATCCCCTTGAGACGTCCCGTGTCCGATGAACCTCCCGGGAGGCAGGATCGCGGCCACCACACCGCCTGCAGTCCGGGGAACCCGGGCAGTCGCCTGATAACCGAAACAGCCCACTGACCAATCACCAAGCTGACCATGACGGATCACCGCCACACCAGGCATTCCCTCCTGACGGCCGTCATTCTGGCGGCATCCCTGTCCGCGCCGGCATGGTCCCAGGATTCCGGGACGGATGAGTCCGGCGGTCTCAAGCTGCCGGCCGATATCGCCGCCGAATCTGAATCGGAGGGGGTGGCCGCAAACGAGAAGTACACGGTCCGGGAATGGAGGATCGGCGGTCGCCTGGAGCGGGTCACGGTGTACCGTGACAACAACATCACGGAAGTCTATGAAAACCGGGAAGTGGACTCGATGTGGCTGACCGAGGAGAAGGAACTGGGGGAAATCCCGAACATGCGGCGCTGGACCATCGGCAGCTGGTAGCTCCGCGCCCTTCGGGGGCATCCCGCCGATGCCCCGGCCGCATCCGGGCCCGGCTATCCCGTGACCGTCCGCTGCATCCTCATGCTGCCTTCGGGATGGACACCGTGACGCCCACGCCGTCCCTGTCCGGGCGGTTGTTTATGGAAGCCGTGCCGTGGTGGTACTCGGAAATCAGGCGGACCACGAACAGGCCAAGGCCGAGGTGGGACTGCTTGGCGTTGGTCTTGCCGTAGGACACCATGGGGTCGAAGACATGTTTGCGGATGTTGTCCGGAATGGTGGGTCCCTCGTTCAGCACCATGATCTCCGCTTCACCCTGATTCTCCCGCACGCGGATGATGATGGGGCGTTCGCGGGGAGTGAACTGCACCGCGTTGTCCACGAGCTTGTCCAGCATCTGGGCGAGGTGGTCGGTATTGCCCTCGATCCACAGGGGCCCTGATCCGACCTGCAGCTGGAAGGTGTGCTCATCGTAAACGCTGTGATACCCCTCCACCACTTCCGCCACCAGCGCGGCCAGGTCCAGTCTTTCCTTGGCCTCGTCGCGCATGGCGTCTTCCAGGTTGGCCGCTTCGGTCAGGGCGGTGAGAATCGCACGCAGCCGGTTGACGCCATTCTGTGCCCGCTGCATGTGCTTGTTGCCGGTGATGCCGGGCAATTCGTTCTCCAGTATTTCCAGGGAAGAGGACACGACATTCAGGGGATTGTTCATTTCGTGGGCCAGGGTGTCCGGCATGCCTTCCAGGTAGCGCGTGTAACCGGACAGGCGTGTCAGCATGCTGGTGATGCTCCTGCCGAGATCGCCGATTTCGTCCTTGGGGTAGTCACGTTGCGGGATACGGTCCTCGATCACGCGGCCCTCGGGAGTGATCGCCTTTTCGGTGGTGGTGTAGAGCCTGCGGATGCGGACCGTCAGCCGCCAGGTGAATATCACCAGGGCGGTCAGCACGAATGCAAAGACGAGAATCGTCACTAGGGTGAGATTCCGCAGCAGTGAATACTGCTCCGCCATGATGGCGTTGCTGCTTTGCTCCATGATGACGGCGCCGAGAATCTCATCACCGGAACGGATGGGATAACCGGCTACGATGATCTGGGCCTTGCCGTCCAGTGAAGGCCTGGCCTCCACCATGGGTTCACCCTTGAGAATGCGGGTGAAGATCCTGTCCGGCCGGTGGGAAATATCCCTGGGCACGTCGACGAACTGGTCGGACGGCCGTCTCAGCAGCCTGTCGAAAAATGCCTCGGCGCGCAAGTACTGGCGCGCAAAAAAGGACCGTTCCGCGTCGTTGATCGGCGTCTCTTCCATGGGTGCGGACAGTCCGCCCACCACCGCGCGGACGCGCTGGTCGTTGTCCAGAATCCAGATTCGCGAGTGCGGCCGGTCCAGTGCCTTCAGGATCTTGGTCAGTTCCGGCGAGTTGAGGAGGACCTGGCCGGGCTTGCTGTTCGCCTCCCTGGGGGATGTGGACAGTGTGCCGACGACCTGCCGGGATTCCGGGTTGTCCACATCCACCACGAAGTAGCCGAGCCGGGCGCGCCGCACGATGATGTTCCGCGGAATTCGCAGTTCGACACGGTATCCCCAGGGCGTTTCCGCCAGTTCCGCGATGAACGTCGTGACGGGTTCGCCCTTGAGGGGCAGTTCCCAGTTCTCGTCGACGAGGTAGATGCTCATCCTGCCGGGAGCCCTGGCCACGAGCAGGTAGTGGCGGAGTTCACCCCGGGGCAACTGCAGCAGCATCCTGATCTGGTCGCTGGTGTCAAGCTTCAGGAGGCTCAGATCGCGGTAGACGATCTCGTCGTCATTGACTTCGAACAGGACATACAGATCGTCGTTGGAATAGCCGATTACGTTGGCCAGGGAAAAACTGTCCGGGTCATCCCCGGCGTCACAGCTGAAGGTGGTGCTGCCGGTATAGTAGTTGAACTGGTCGACGGTCTCTCCCCAGTCCTCGGCCTGGCCGTCCAGCTGGATGGCGCCTTTCAGGGCATGGGCGTAGAGGTCGTTCCTCGCCCCCAGCAGTTCCTGCACCCCGGTGGTGGGATTGAACAGTTCCGAGCGGTCGTTGAGCACCGTGGCGATGCCGTTGGCGGCCAGCAACTGGGCATCCTGCTGGCTACGCAGGAGGAAACCGCGGATCTCCTGTACGTACTGGTAGCCCATCCAGGGAATGATCAGCAGGGACAGGGCAATCCATGTCAGTTTCGATTTGATGCTGAGAGATCGAAACAGCTTGAACATCTTTGAACGGGGTCTGGGGTCTGATTATCAGCCGGTTGTTGCCACTTCTGCTTATCGGTGCGGTTTTTGCGCTTTTGACTAATATACCACTTCGTATTGAATGTGATTTACTGGATCCTGTTCTCCGGCGCCTCTTGCCGGTGCATGCACCGCCCCGCCTGATTGCGCCCGGGTTTCAGGTCGCCTGCTTTCGGCATGCCTGCGGCAACCGTTCGGTCGGCAACTAGCCGGCCGCGCCGCCCGGCAACAACTGGAGGCCAACTCGGTCGGCAACCGTGAAGGATTGGACGGTCAATTGCCCGGAAAACCGTACCGAACCTTATGCAAGCGTACCGTGGGCCGCCTCGTTGTCAATGGCAGGGACGCCGCCTTCCGGGACAGGGACATCCCCGGATTTGGAGCAAAGAAGATTCCCTGCTCTGGAAACATCGGGAAACCACTTTAACTCATGAAAAAAATATAAATTCCAGTTTTCATCGCAATCTCCTTGGGACTGGTCAGTCTGCTATACGGATTGCGGGTGTGAGGGGGAATCGACGAACGGTCGCCTACTCTTCCGGCCAAGGATTCCGCTATGTCATGCGTCATATCTCCAGACACCCGGGGAAGACCGAACGATGGATACGCGAAAAAGTCCGCCCGAATGTTGCAGCGGAACAGTGGCGGATGATCATATTGCGGACGCATCGCATTGCCGCAAGATGCGTCCCGACGGGCATCTGCCTGCGCGCGCCGGAGTGGGCGGATTCCCCGTCGGGCGTGGGGGAGGAAGTACAATCAGTGCTCCGCCGGGGAGATGGCTGCAACAGGGCAGACGACGACAAATTCCGTCCATCGCACAACATCGGTATCACGGCAGGTAAAACCCGGGAGCATAATCATGCATAGAGAAAATGGGATTCCGGCGTTGATTTTCGGCGCTATTCTGGTTTCTTTTTGTATCGACGCCCACGCCTTCGGGAAACATCAACTGTTGGATTACATGGACCCGGAAAGCCGGCTCATCGGGAACGGGCCTAGCCTGGAGGAAGTACTCGGCCAAGTCCGGTCCCAACCGACAACATTGGAGAATTACTTCATAAGATTCAATGTCGACCTTCTTGATTCACTGGTTTCCAATGTGGACAAAACATCCGGCAGGAAATTCATGTCCCTGGAAACAAAAGAAGCTCCAGTATATTTTTTCTCACCATCCGGCAAGCGGGCCGAATTGGACCGGTTTGTGATTAATCGCAAACGACATAAGCCTTCCGATCTATTCATCTACGGTTCCCGCAGCGAGGGCTTGCAGGCAGATCTGTTTGTGGACTTCATGGTTTCATTCTCTGATGGGGCGGCAATCGGACTGATCAATATCGGGAATAATCGTTATTCCGTAAGCTCCCTGGATGAGAATCTTCATATTATGATTTTACTGGACACATCGAAATCCAAACCGTGTGGCTATCGCCAGGATCAACGAGGCCATGACGGATAGGCAGGCCCTCCAGAAAATGATGTCGAGCCGACCCGATCGTGGACTTTTTCTGGTAGGTTGGTTACCCTGATCGCGTACATACCGTTTTCCCTGTGCCGTTGACACATCCCGCCGCCATTGACTTGATTTTGGCCCTGCCTGTTGCTCCCGGGGATGCAGCAGCGGAACAGCCGATAATCCCTGGAGAACAGGCCGCGCAGGCCAGTCCATGATGTATTCCAATGCAGATCAGCCACTGGATTCGAGCGTACCGGGGTAATGAAGTTGCCGGCCCAATTCGTCAAGGTGCTTGTACTGATCCTGTTTCTGGTTGTGGGTGGGTGGCTCATCTACACGGAAAGCTCATACCTCGCCCGGATCGATGAGATCACGGCGGATTACCAGGCCCTCAGATCTGAGGTTGTGGAGCTCCGCAAGCGCGTCGAGGACTACCGGGCGCGCAGGCAGGCCGCCAGTTCTGAACTCGAGGCCGTCCGATCGGAACTTGTGGAGTTCTGCAGGTACCTTGAAGATACCCGGCAATCCTTGCCGGGCAACCCGGAGCGTCCTGATCTCGACTGCGACGACATACTGAAATCCCGCCCCTGAAAAGGGAAATCGGATATTCGTCGGCGCCTTGCGCCTATGTCGCTATGTCGAGGGTGCCCGGGAGCAGCATTCTGGCACCGCATTGCAGGCCTTGCACTGTCCCGTTCGCCTGCTTTTGAAGACGAACTGTAGGGATCACTCCATCGCAGGCGCGAAAAAGCGCTTTACCGCGGTTTTTCCCGACGATGGTCTCCACCAATTCGGACAAGAGGAGACAGACCGCTCCATGAGGTTGGCGGGACAAGGCCCGGAATCATGTTGCGGCACCGGATCCGAAGGCCGAATACGCGAGGGAGCCGACGAGCATATTCCGCGTCCACAGCCGGCGCATCCCGGCAATTGCCCCTTCACGTGCCTACCAGCGCGCCGTGGCACGACAAAGGATGCCGTGCTTAACGTTGTCCCCCCCCAGTTCGGCCCGGGTCGCCTCGAGACCGAGCGTGGCATTCGGACGGAATTGCCAGCGCGTGCCCGTTCGCCAAGTTCGGAATTTCCCGGTAAACGATACTCCGGCATAGGGCGTCATCGTCCCCGGGCCGGCCGGATTCCGGATGCCGTAGCCCACTTCGGTCTCCAGCCTCCTGGCCACGGTGCGCCCTCCGCCCGGGTACGGTCCGGCCTGGTCATCTGGCGAGGCCATATCCGGAAAGCCTCCCTTCGGGTAATTCCCGGCCGTAGGCACTAGGCTCAGCGACAGGCCAAGGCCCGAGGGTCCGGGCACCATGCGAACCGCTGCGGAGGCGGTCCATGCTTCGAAACCGGGTGCGCGATGTGCAAGCAGCGTCCTGAACCGGAACTCTACGGCAAGCCGGGACTCCCGGGCTGAATAGCGCAGGCGGATGCCGGCCTCGATCCCGGCTCCGGACTCGGTGTCGCCGCCATCGAAACGCAGGCCAAGCGACATTCCGGGAGTCAGGGTATGTCCGCTTCCTTCCGGGGCGTAAGTGTGTGCGGCATCGAACACGACGCGCAGGCGGCTCGCCTCGGCCCTTGCAGACACCATGCCGGGCGCCGCGCCTGACGTGGTTGTGACCAGGTGCGCATCGGCATCCAGTGAAAGAGCGGTCCCGGCGGCCTCGTCGGGCTCCCGCAGCGTGACATGCAGCCCCGAGGCCACCAGGCGCATTCCAAGGCCGGTTCTGACCGGGGGTGCAGTCCCGTCGGCCCGGTCGATCGTCAACCTGCCTGTCCCGTACCCGGCCAGCGCCCAGGCCCGGTACCGGTCGTTCAGGTCGTAGCGCAGGTAGGGCCAGAGGCCATTCAGGGAGGCGTTCACCCTGCCGCGGCCGGCTGCCGTCATGTCCCAGGATCCCGAGCCGCCGCTGAAGGACAACGCCACCCCGGCGAGCCAGCGTTCCCTCGCGGTGTCGAAACCGAAGATGCCGGTCGTCACCCGGCCTTCTGTATGGATGTCTCCCGGCCCCGGCGGCGACCGGCCGTTGAAGGAGCTGCCCGTCAGATCGGCCCATGTCGTCCGGGCGCCGTGTTCTTCGGGGTCGCCCTCAACCGGACCGGCGGCCGGTGGTTCGGAAATTCCAGTCACGCCACCGGCGCCCCTTCGTTCCGGCGGGGCTACGTCATGTAGCCGCCCGGACACTGCCCCGGCCACCTGTTCGGCCACCGTACGTCCGAAGCGCGACAACCAAGCCTTCGGTATCGGATCGCTGTTGGCGATCGTGCCGATGGCCTCGCCGTCCATGATGTCCGCGCCGGCCGGGTCGGACAGCAGCAGGACGAAACGTTCCTCGCCCTCGTCCACCGCATCGTCGATGACCGCTACCGTCACGGTCTTTTCTGTCTCACCTGCCGCGAATTGCAGGGCGCCGCCCACCGGGCGGTAGTCCGCCCCGGCCCGGGCCGTCCGGTCGGCAGTGGTGTACGATACCGTCACCGGCCAGGCTGCCCTCCGGTCCAGTGTGATGGCGAACAGGGCGTGGCTGTCGCGCCCCTCCACCACCCGGGCATCCGCCGCCGAAAGGGCCGGTCCCGCCGAACGCATATACGCCGAGGTGCAGGACCCGGACATCAGGTAGCTGTCGCAGTTCTGGACCTTGCCGAGATCGGCAAAGGGCACCGTAATACTGGTCGGGAAGCTGACACCGTTCCGGTTCCGGCAGCGGGCATGGATGGTGCAGCTGTAATTTTCTCCGGAGATGACCGGGGCGGCGCTGATCTCCGTGCAGGACATCGCGGCGGTACTCACCTCCCTGAACCGCCTCAGGCACCCTTCTTCCGTAACCACATCCACCCGGTTGCACAGGTCGCCCAGGTCCGAACAGCAGGAAATCGACCGGATCGTGCGTTGTGATTGTCCATTGCGCTCTTCCCCGTCCGTGAGATGGGGCGTCCGGTCGGTTTCACCCCGTATGTCAACCTTGGCGACAACCTTCCCGTAACCCGGACACATGTTCCGCACACGGTACCTGTTCATCCTGAAAATGCCCTTGTTCTTCCAAGATGCGCTCAGGCATTCGGCGTCGCCGTGACTGATGCGACTGCTCTTTCCGCAGGCCGCGTTCGCCGGTGAGACCTCGAGAAAGAGGGCGATGACGATCAGGGCAAGGGCTGTCCAGGTGAACCCGGCGGGTCCGTCATCGCCTCGCTTTGAAGGTGGTTTCCGGCGCCGCGCTGGTCCTGGTGCCTGCTGTTCCCCGGCAGAGGCCCGTAGGCATTCGGGCGCTCTTCGCCCTGCCGCGATGGCCCCGGCGCATGCTTCCTTGCTCCAGGTCAGCGAATCTCCATTTTGTTGCCGGACATTATTCTCGGCTTTCATCTTCTTTCCCTCCGGAACATCCCGGAAATACATTCCGACTGCCCGAATCTCGCTGCAGGGGTCCCGTCGCCTCCCTGACGGCCTCCCGGGTCGCCCCGGGAGAATGCATCCAGCACCCCCTTGTTGATGTGACCCCGACAGAACCCCCGAGTTCCCCATGCGAAGGAATGCGGTGGAGCTCCGGACACCGGTTTGCAAACGGCATTTGGCTCGAGCGGCGTTCGGGCGGCAGCCTCTGCCGCGCACCCTGGAGGCAGTCGGCGAGCTTGCGGGCCAGTGGAGCGTATGCGTTGCCGGGCGCATCAGGGGCGGGCCTGGAATCCGCGCAGCAGGATTTCCGGATCTGCAACCCGGTCGCCAACGCGGACATTGCAAGGCTGGCCGGAAGGTGCCCGACCGCCCCTGGCTTCAGGTTGGGGCCCCGGTCATCCCGCGCATGCGCTTCGTCAAAAAGCCCGCACGTCCGCGTGCTTCAGCTGTACACCTTCAAGTGGACCATTCGGCCATCTGACGGGGCGGCGGCGGAACTCATCCCGAAGAGCGGTTGATTTGCGTCGATGGACGGTGTCGCCGTGATAATACTGTGGAAACGGGGGATGCTCGGAAGCCCGGTTTCGTCCTCGGCTATGCGCCGGGAGTCACAGCCTGTCGAGTCTCCGCTGAACGGATGATGGCTTCCAGGGTGGCGGTCCCGTGGGCAATCTGAGCCGGGGTAACCGGGAAGGCTGCGCCGCCCTGGATTTCGCCGGCGAACGCCTGCAGCGCCGACGTGATGGTCGGCAGGCCGGGGTATGCATAGCCGGGATAATGGGTTGTCTTCCGCTCCCCTTCCACCGGCTGCACGATGAGGGTGTCGAGATCCTGTAATTCCGCCCAGCCGCGGGTGCCGTACCAGGTGATCCGCCACTGCATGGCGGTGGAGGTGAGCGTGGTCAGGCGGCCACTGGCGTTGTTGGCAAACAGCAAGTCCGCCACGGTGCAGTCATCGAAGGACAGGCTTGCGGCAACGCGCCGGCTGGTGGCTCGGACTTCCCTGACATTTCCCATCAGATTGATCATCATGTCCAGGGCGTGGATGCCAAGTGATGTCATGCCACCGGCAGGACTCTCGTCAACACTGTCGCGCCACTGTCCCTTCGCCGCGGTCATGCTGGCGTTGAAAACCCCTTCGATGTGAACCGGGTCACCCAGTTCTCCCGCGGCCAGCATATCCTGCAACGCCAGCGTATTCGGCGCGAACCGGCGGTTGTGACCGATGGCCGCGGTGCATCCGCCCGATTCGAGGGCGTCCAGTGCCTTCGCGGCATCGTCGCCGGTCAGGGTAAAGGGCTTTTCGCAGTAGACGTGCTTGCCGGCGTGGGCGCATTGCAGCAACTGCGATGCGTGCTGTGTATGGGGCGTGGCGATGATTACCGCGTCGATGCCGTCGTCCTTAAGGACCGGCTCGAAGTCGTCGCCCAGGACCAGGTCATGCGTGGTGCAGTATTCCCGCACCTTGTCCGGGGATCGGGTAACCACGTGGCTGATCCGTAGACGGCTCGCGGACAGCGAGGCGTCGTGGAGTATCCGGCCCCAGCGGCCGAATCCGAGTATGGCGGCTTTGACGGTGTTCACGAAGTCTGTTCCAGTACTTCGTTGATGCATTGGTCCAGCAAACTCTGGAAACCCGCATCATTTCCCGGTGATGCGGAGCAGTGTCCCCATGGAGAGTGGTGAACGCGCATCTCCCCGGCGCGGATATGGCGTACTTCCAGCGCATTGTCCTCGGGCGGGAAATACAGGTCATCGCTGCAGGGAATGGTAATGAGCCGGGCCGTGATGGCGCCCAGGGCGCGCTCGAAGTCGCCGCCATACCGGTCGTTGGCGCTGATGTCCCCGCATAGCCACGTATGCAGCATGGCAAGCAGGTCGTTGGCGTCCCAGTTCAGGTGATCCTCCTCCCAGTCCAGCAGGAGTTCCTCGTAGGTGTCGAATCCCAATTGGCGGAACAGGCCCTCCCGGAAAAATGTCTGCGAGAAGGCCCAGCCGGCATAGACCCGGCCGAAGGCGCGAAGGCCGCGCTCCGGTGGCCTGGTATATCGACCGTCGGCAAACTCGGCGTCTGCCAGCAGTGCAGCCTTGACGCCCTCCAGGAAAACCCTGTTGTGGGGCGAAGTCCGGGCGGACCCGCAAAACGGCACCGCGGCGCGCACCATGTCCGGGTACTGGGAAGCCCACTGGTAGCTCTGGCAGCCGCCCATGGACCAGCCCGTCACCAGGGCAAGGCGCTCGACGCCGAGTCCCTCGGTCAACAGGCGGTGCTGGCAGGCCACGTTGTCGAAGAAGGTAACCAGGGGAAAACGGTGACCGGCGCAGTCCGGGTGGGCATTGCTCGGCGAGGTTGAAATCCCGTTGCCGAACAGATTGATGGAGACGATGAAATGCCGTTCGGGATCCAGCGCGCGCCCGGGGCCGAAGAAACCCTCGTTGCGCACGTGGGTACCCGTGTAGAACGTCGGCAGGAGAACCGCGTTGTCGCCGCCTTTGTTCAGCGTGCCGTAGGTCTTGTAGCCGAGCCTGGCGTCAGCCAGGCGCTCGCCGGACTGGAGCGTCACATCGCCGAGCGGATAGTAGCTGCAGTCCGTCACCGGCCGACGCCGATATCGGCGCTGGTCTCCAGGAGCGCGAGGGCACCGGGGGAGGCGTCCAGCATCGGACGGATATCCGGACGCTGCAGCCAGAGGAACTGACCGTCCTCCCATAACGTCTGTCCATCGACCTCTACCGTGGGATTGAACACTGACCAGGAGATTTCGCCGGGCGGAATGTCACCGCAGGTGTGCATGTGAAGATACCTGGGGCTGGCGAAGGAGATAGCTTCCCATTCGGCCAGGCCCCTGTCCGTGGCAAGATCGCCGTCAAACCGGGTAAAGGGATTCATCCCCGCATGCCAGGAATGAATCCGGTTGCGGTTGATGCCGAGGGTTCCGGCAACATGATCATAGTGGTCATTCGCCGCGCGCACGGATTCGATGGAACCGGTGAATCCGGTGAGTTCGCCGTTGGATACCTCGGCGACAATGGTCTCATCCAGCATCAGGCGCGCATTGTCGACCTTGGGAGCGCCGCCCGGCATAAGCCAGCGCGACAGTGCGACCCGGCCATCCGCCGTGCCGCAGGGAGCCGGCCGGAATGTGGTGACCGGAAAGAGATTCATCGAGAATTCACCCTCACTGTCTTGATCCCAGGCAAACCCACCCCTGATGTCTGTGCCGAGCGGGCATCGTATGCGCCACTCCCGTGCAGCGAAGAGCTCTGATTCAAACCGCTCCAGGAGGGAATGAAATAGCCGGTTGCACGTCCCCGCAAACGCGGACCCAAGCATGTCGAGACTGCGTACGTAGCAGATGGTCTTGCTGCAGGGCGCCTCGAGGTTGGTGAATCGGCAGTAGTCACCGAGCCGGCTGAGGAACAGGGTATGGTCGACCTCCTGCATCATCTGCAGAATGTCCCGGGGAAAGTCCTTCGGATCCGCGACCAGCGCCGGGGACCGTCGCACCGACGTGACCCCATGGAATCCGGCGTGCTGGACGATGAAGTCCGCGAACCTTTTCTCGAAAAGCGTACAGTCATCGGGTTCCTCCACCACCAGCATCCGTTGGTCCGGGCCGATGCCCATGGAGTCGAGAAGCAGGTTGTCCGCACCGGCGGTCAGGTTGTCCATGGTCGCCATCACTGCGCGTGGGGCCGTTCCGATGGCAGGCTGGAGGCCGCCGTGAATTCCAGGTAGTCGCTGCGCAAGGCCCTGGCGGCCTCGGCCAGGATTTCCTCGCCGAGCGCATTGCTCGCCATGGCCGGGTCGGAACCGACACAGCCGTCGGGAAACGCCTCCCTGTGACGCCTGGCGTCCTGGTGGTTGTCACCGGCATGCTCCCGGATTTCCGCGGGGTCGAGTGCCCTGAACGCCGCTTCGCCGCGGGTGGGCCGCGACTCGCTGGCGGCCAGGGTAATGGCGATCTCGCTGGGCGTGGCATGGATGCCCTCGCGGTCACCGAACATCCGCTGGCGCATGGCGTCCACGCCCGGCAGCTCCCACCAGCTGCGCAGGCGGAAGTCGAGTCCGCCGGCCGCACCCTGGCCGGTGCTCGCGGCATGATAAAGGTCATGGATCGCGCAGCGCACGGGCGCGATGTTCGCGCCGTGTCCGTTGAGAAAATAGAACCGGCGGAATCCGCCGGTCGCCAGCGAGTTCACGACATCCTTCACCAGTTCGATCAGCGTGGTGCTGCGCAGCGATATGCTGCCGGCGAATCCCAGGTTGAACTGCGCCGGGGCATAGGACATCACCGGCGCCACCAGGATGTCGTCACGCGACTCAGCGGCGCATTCGGCAATGGACTCCGCGCAGATCGAGTCGGTTCCGAAAAATCCCGTAGGCCCATGCTGCTCGGTGGAACCCAGCGGAATGACGATGCCATCGTGGGCTTCCAGGTAATCCCGGACCTGTGGCCAGGTGGCATGGGCCAGATACATCCCCGGTTCGCCTGGTCAGTATCCGGGCGAACCGGGAAGGCGGGCCGGGGTCAGTCCTGACCCTGAATGCCCCATTTCTCGTTCAGGGACTTGAAGTAGCCGCTCTCGTGCTTGATCCGCATCCAGTTGTTGAGAAAGCCCAGCCAGACGTGGTCCGCCTGTGGTGCGATGAAGGACAGCGGCAGGCTGTTGGCCACCTTCTGGAACGGAATGGCCAGGGTTTCGTGGGTGCTGGAAAGCTTGCCGGCCTCCAGGATACTGGAAACGGTCACGTCCACCCTGCCGGCCAGGAGTTCCTGCCAGTCCCGGGCCGGGGACTCCACTTCCTTGACCTTGGCGTTGGGCAGTCTCAGCTTGACGAAGTCGGCGAAGGAGGTGCCCAGGTTGTAGCCGACGGTGACGTCAGGCTGGTTGATATCGTCCCAGGACTTGAACCGGTCGGCGATCTCTCCGCGGGTCAGCGGGAGGTAACCGGTGCGGCCCCAGGGAATGGTGTAACCGGCGGCCTTGGCCCGGGAGACCGTCATGGAGGTGCCGGTCATGACGATGTCGTACTTGCCGGCCACCACGCCGTTGATCAGCGTCTTCCAGTCGGTGGGAACGAATTCCACATCCACGCCCATGTCCGTAGCCAGTTGCTTGGCGGCGTCGATCTGGTGGCCCATGTATTCCTTGGTTTCCGGATCCTTGAAGGACATCGGATTGAAATCACCGGTGGTGCCTACTCTCAGCGTTCCGCTGTCCAGTACCTTGTTCAGGATGGACTGGTCCTGGGCCAGGGTTGCCGTGGAAAGCAGCAGTGCCGCAAGGCCAGTCGCCAGGGCCACGAGTTTTCTTGGGATCATTGGTTGTTCCTCTAGTGTGAAGGTTGGAGTCGGGCGATATTACCCGGTTGGTTGGTGGTTGAAACTTTCTGTCAGGTCGCCCCGGCGGTGCCGAATGCTTCCCGGACAAGCTGCCTGCGTTGCTCGGTGGGGAGTTCGGCGCTCTCGATGATTGCCTGGGCCACGCGGTCTCCGGAATGCCGCATCAGCTGACGTTCATCCAGGCCATTGGCGTTTTCCGGCCAGGGAGCGACGCTGTCCTGGATATAGGTGGCGATACCGTCCGGGCCGGCCGGCGGATAGCCGGGCGCGGCATCGTCGGCCAGGCTGCGGACCTGCTTGCGCAACTGGTGGCGCAGGCGGATGACGCCGGCGTCGGAGCCGCCGTGATGTTCCAGTGCATGCACGGCGATGGCCCGCTGCGATACCTGGGCCTCGTAGTCGCCGGGTTGCCGCTGGCGTTCCTGGTAGGGCCGCTCTTCTTCGGTCTGGCCGATGAAGTCGATCTTCTCGAGCCCCACCTGGCGGCGGTCACCCCGGCCATCGGGGTCCAGCTCGTCGCTGAAAAAGCGCCAGCCGATGGTGCGCGTGACGAAATTGTTGCTCGGCACCATCCAGCGCAGGATGGCGCTGCGCTGGAAATATTTCTCGCACTCCGCTTCCTCGAAGATGGCGCCGGTCTGGTTGACGTTGGGCAGGATGGACTCGGTGCTGCGGACCCAGAGCATGTCGCCAACGCGCCGGGTCTGCACGTTGATCATGCCGATGGGCGTGTTGCGGTATTCGATTTCCTGGTCGACGCCGGAGGCGGCGCCGAACTGCACGCCGCTGGAGCGGGCGTGCAGGTGCAGCACGTGAATCGGATCCTGGGTGTTTTCGTACACCTGCAGCCAGTTGCAGGGCGTGGTGATGACAAACGGAACGGCTTCCGTATCCGCCCTGTTCTCCGTGTCGAAGACCGGAAACGGCGGCTTCGATTCCGGCGGGCCCAGGTAGGCGAAGATGATGCCGTTGTGTTCATGGGTCGGGTAGGCGCCGTGGACCACGCGCCGGCAGACGGGACTGTCCGCGGGCTCGGATCCCGCCCGGATCAGGGTGCCGTCGGTATCGTAATGCCAGCCGTGATAGCAGCAGATGATGCCCTGCTCGGCGATGATGCCGTATTCCAGCGAGGCGCCGCGGTGGGAACAATGCCGATGCAGCAGTCCGAGACGACCGCTGCGGTCGCGAAACAGGACCAGCGCCTCGCCCAGGACTTCCACCGTGACGGGCAGTTCGCCGAGTTCCGAGGCGAGCGCAACCGGATGCCAGAATCTGCGCAGGTACTCGCCGCAAGGCGTGCCCCGATCAACATGGGTGAGTTCCGGATCCGGCTCGCCATGGGTGGGCAGGTGGTATCCCTGGAACCCGGCAGGCCGGTGCTGGTTTTCGTTCATTTCGGGGGCAATGCACCGTGGAATCGCGCTAGAATCCGACGGTACCCACAGTCGTCTTCAAGGTCAAGATGATTTGAAAACGAGCGGTTTCCAAGGCCCTTTCCATATAACAAAACGGTATTGATGCTCTTGTCCGGTCGGTGGTTTGCGCAGACAGCCCACCTCAGAATTCTGCTGATACTTTCTGTCCTGGTTCTGCTCGGCGGCTGCGCCAGTTCCCAGGAATGGGGCTGGTACGTGATCGACCCGACGCTGAAGCGGGGACGGATCAACCTGGCCTTCCTGCTGTCCGGAATCCCCTGGACCATCGCCCTTACCATCTGTTGCGTCATCATCTCCAACGTGGTGGGATTCCTGGTGAGCCTGCTCGGTCTCGCCCGGGGTCGCTGGCTCCGGCTCGTCTACCGGGTCTATGTCGAGGTTTTCCGTTCCATACCGCCGCTGGTGTCGATCTTCTGGGTGTACTACGGGCTGCCGATCATGATCGATATCACGCTGTCGCCCTATCCCGCCGGCATGCTGGCCCTGTCCGTCTACGGGTCGGCGTTCATGGCGGAAATCTTCCGCGGCGGCGTGCAGTCCATCGAACGGGGCCAGTTCGAAACGTCCAATGCGCTCGGGCTGACCTACCTGGATACCATGCGTTACGTGATATTTCCCCAGGCGCTCAGGCGCGCCCTGCCGGCCATCGGCAACCAGCTGGTGATCATGCTGAAGATGACATCGCTGGTATCCGTGATCGGCGTTTCCGAGGTGCTTCGCCGGGGCAATGAGCTGGCGGTCACCGAGTACCGCCCGCTGGAGATCTACACGTTCGTCGCCATCCAGTACCTGCTGCTGGTGCTGATCGTTTCCGCCGGGGTCCGCCGTCTCGAGCGCAGGATGGGCGCGGATGAACGGTTGGGCGGTTCCGCCCAGACCGAACAATGACGAGGTGCAGTCATGTCCTATGCTGAGGTTCGCAACATAGACGTCACGGAAATTCCTGTCATCGACATCGCGCCGCTGTTCGGCGACGCACCGGATTTCATGGGCGTCGGCGAACAGATCCGGCGCGCCGCTACCACGGTCGGATTCTTCTATGTATCCGGCCATTGCATCGATGAATCCCTGATGCGGCGGGCATTCGCCATGGCCCATGAGTTCTTCGCCCGGAAAGATGCAGAGAAGGCCGGGGTGCTGGCGCGGGAATACCACCGCGGACTGCTGCCTTTCGGCACGTCGAGAATGGAGGGGCAGGCGAAGGACGATCTCAAGGAAAGCTATATCTGGGGAATGGACTTTGCCGCCGACAATCCCGACTTCCTGGCGGGCAACGAATTCATGCCGCCGAACCGCTGGCCGGAATTCATGCCGGAAATGCGCCCCGTGCTGCTGGACTACATGGACGCCGCCCATCGCTGCGGCAAGGCGCTGCTCAGGGCGGTCGCGGCCAGCCTCGAAATCGACCGGGACTATTTCATCGGGCGCTTCAACAAGCCCATCACCCGGGGAACCCTGATCCACTATCCGCCGCAGTCGCCGGACCTGGGGGCCGACCAGTTCGGCGTCTCGCCCCATACGGATTACGGCACGATGACCATTCTGGCGCAGGACATGAGCGGCGGGCTGCGGGTCAGGTCAAGGCAGGACGAGTGGCTGACGGCGCATCCGATTCCAGGGACCCTGGTGGTCAATGTCGGCGATCTCCTGGCCCGCTGGAGCAATGACCGGTTCCAGTCGACTCCGCACGCGGTGGTGAATACGTCCGGCGGGGAGCGTTTTTCCATCGCCATCGCCATGGATCCGGACTGGGACACCCTGATCAGCCCGGTAACCGTGGACAATGAGGCGCCCCTGTATGAGGACGTGACCTGCGGGGAGTACATCCGCGGCCGCTTCGACCGGTCGTTTTCCTATCGCAATCGCGGGGAGGCGACATGAGCGCCTGGATCGAGATGGTGCCCCTGGACGCCGCCGAAGGGGAACTCAGTGAGATGTACGAACTGGTGAAGACGCCCCATGGCACGGTGGACAACGTGATGCGCGCCCACAGCCTGCGTCCCGCCACCATGAAGGGTCATGTGACGCTGTACCGGAGCGTGCTGCACAATGACGCCAACGTGCTGCCGTTCTGGTTCCTGGAGGTGGTGGCCTCCTATACCAGCCTGCTGAACCGGTGCGACTACAGCTTCACCCATCACTGGACCAATGCCCGCAACCTGATGAACGACGATCCAAGGTCCGACCGGATCCACCAGGCGTTCGTCGACCGTCAGCCGGAGCGGGAATTTGCCGGCCGCGAACTGGCTTTCCTGCGCTACGCGGAACGGTTGACCGTGGACGTTGCGGGAATGGACAGGTCCGTGTTCGATGCCATGAAGGCCGAGGGCTGCACCGATGGTGAGATCCTCGAGGTCAACCAGGTCGTTGCGTACTTCAACTACTCCAACCGCCTGCTCAACGGGCTCGGTGTGACGACCGAGGGCGACACGGTGGGTTACTACAGAAAACCGGAATGATCCGCCTCTATGCGCTGCCGCTGAGCGCCTACTGCACCAAGGTCCGGATTGTTCTGCGCATCAAGGGCATTCCGTACGAGGAATCACCGCCGCCCGGAGGCCATTATTCGAGCGCGGAATACCAGGTCCGCATGCCGCCGGGCACGATCCCGTCGATCGAACACGACGGGTTCAGGCTGTTCGACTCCGAGGCCATTGTCGAATATCTGGAGGATGTCTACCCGGTTCCGCCGATGCGCGCGGAAGATCCCCGGGAACGGGCGCGGCAGCGCGCGATTTCCCAGTTTCACAATACCCGGGTCGAGCCGGCGGTCAGGGTGCTGTTCCCGCTGGTCCGGCAGGGGGTGGAAATCTCCGGGGAGGATCACCCCGGCAGCCTGCTGGACGGTTTCTTCCGGCAACTGGAAAAATTGGAACGGATCATTGATCCGGCGCCGTATGTCGGCGGCGTCAAACCCTGTCTCGCGGACTGCGCCTTTCCCGCCACGCTGCGCATGGGCCAGGATATTCTCGCCCACCTTGGCGCAGACGTTTCCTTCAGCCCCCGGCTCGACGCCTGGCTGGGTACGCTGGAGGGTCATGCCGTGATCGGCGAGGAGGTGGCCGCCAACCGTGCGGCGGTCGGAAATTGGCTCAAGGGGTTTCGCCGGAGCGGCTGATGACCGCCAGGGACGAGTCCGATGTCCTGGTCATCGGGGCGGGATTGTCCGGGGCGATCACCTCGTTGCGGCTGGCCCAGGCCGGCATCCGCGTTACCTGCCTGGAGCAGGGGGAATGGCAGAACCCGGAAGATTACCCCGGTGACAAGCCGACGTTCGAAGTCGCTGCCATGGGTCCATGGCATCCCAATCCGAACATTCGCGGCAATCCCGCGGACTATCCCGTCGCCGACGACACTTCGGATATCGCACCCATGCTGTTCAACGGCGTCGGCGGCAGCACGGTGCTTTTCAGCGCCCACTGGATGCGCTTTCTGCCGTCTGATTTTCGCGTCCGCTCCCTGGATGGCGTGGCGGCGGACTGGCCGTTCGATTACGGGGAACTGGCGCCGTACTATGACCGGGTGGAGCGTGATGTCGGTGTCTCCGGCATCGCCGGCGACCCGGCCTATCCGGACCGGCCGGAATACCCCATGCCGCCGCTGCCGATCGGCGATTGGGGGGAAAGGGTGGCGGCGGCGCATCACCGTCTGGGCTGGCATTGGTGGCCGGGCAGCAACGCCATTACCTCACGGCCCTACAACGGGCGGCGCCCGTGCGTGCAGCGGTCCACCTGCCGCGGCGGCTGCAACGAAGGCGCCAAGGGAACCGTCGACCGCACGCATTGGCCGGGGGCGCTTTCCCTGGGCGTCGACCTGAGAACGGGCGCCAGGGTATCGCGCATCGTCGTCGACCGTAACGGCCTGGCCAGGGGCGTGACCTACCACGACACCGGCGGGGAGGAGCGGGAAATCCGCGCGAAGGTTGTCATCCTGGCCGCCCATGCCATCGGTACCGCGCGGCTCCTGCTGATGTCCGCCTGTCCGGGCTGGCAGGACGGTGTGGCCAACCGGTCCGGACTGGTCGGGAGAAATCTCATGATGCATCCGCTGGCCAGGGTGGTGGGGTTCTTCGACGCGGACCTGCAAAGCTGGCAGGGCCATTGGGGCCAGAGCCTCTACAGCCTCGAGTTCGCGGAGACGGACCGGCGCCGGGGATTCATTCGCGGCGCGAAATGGAACCTGGTGCCGAGCGGCGGCCCGCTGCTGGCGGCCCTGTATCCCACGGACGGGGCGCCCGGGTGGGGCGCAGGAATCCACGAGCGGGTATCGCGCTGGCTTGGCCGTTCCGCAATCTGGGGAATCACCGCGGAGGATATCCCCCATCCGGACAACCGGGTCACGCTGGATGACGCGCTGTCGGACGCCCACGGGAACCCGGCCCCCCGGCTGCATTACCGCGTGGATGACAACAGCCGCAGCATGCTGGCATACATGGTGGAACGCGCCCGGGAATCGTTCCTCGAGGCGGGCGCCACGGGTACGGAAGCACAGGCCCTGGCCCCCGACACCGGATGGCATGCGCTGGGCACCTGCCGGATGGGGGATGACCCCGCCACATCGGTCGTGGACCGCTGGAACCGCAGCCATGATATTCCCAACCTGTACGTGGTGGATGGCAGCACGTTCGTGACCGGCTCTTCGGTGAATCCCGCGGCGACCGTCGCCGCGCTGGCGCTCCGGGCCACGGAGCGGCTGCTCGACCAGCGCCGGAATCAGCCGGTGCCGATCTGATCGCCATGGCTCCCCTGACGCAGGCCCAGGCCGCCGGATTCAACGCGCTATGCAATGTCATCCTGCCGGCCAGCGGTCAGATGCCGGCCGCGGGCACCCTGGATCTGGCAGCGCGGGAACTGGGGATGGTGCGGAAATTGCGGCCTGCCTCGGAAGCGGCGCTCCTGCGGCTGCTGGCGCGGTGCCCTGAAAGCGTGACGCCGGACTGGTTCGATGACTGCGCCAGGGATTGCCCGGATGACTGCCGGCAGGTGGTGATTCTCGTCTGCGCCGCCTACTACCTGCACCCCGAGGTGCGGCGGATACTGAATTATCCCGGGCAGCAGGCCCTGACGTTGCCGAGGGGCGGATTCGGCCAGGAAGAGCTGGTCATCGAGATGATGTCGGGACCGAAGCGCTATCGTCCCGCGGACTGAAACCGCGGCCCCGGCCGTCATCCGGGAAGACGGCGCCTCTCCTACCGTTTCGCCACGCCGATCATCCCGTCCCGGGTGACTAGGCCGGCCAGTTCGGATTCCACCAGGTGTCCTGTTCCGGCGGGCCGTTCCGGGAGTACGAGAAAGCGCAGTTCCGCGGTGGAGTCGTGGACCCGGACGGCCTGCTCCTCCGCCAGCGACAGGCCGAATTCCGCCAGTACCGCGCGGGGCTCCCGCACCACCCTTGCACGGTATTCCCTGTCCCTGTACCACGCCGGGGGACGTCCCAGCAGGGCCCGGGGATAGCAGGAGCAAAGCGTGCACACCACGACGTTGTGGGTTTCCGGCGTGTTTTCCAGCACCCGTAGCTGCGAAGTTCCCGGGTCCAGCCCGATGTCCGCGATCGCGGCGTTGGCGTCGCCGAGCAGCCGCCGCCTGAAATCGGCGTCGGTCCAGGATCGGGCCACCACCCGGGCGCCATGGGTGGAAGGGTCCACCGAATCGATGGACGCGATCATGTCACGGAGTTCCGTCCTGGAATACAGGCCGCGCTCGATCAGCAGTTCGTTCAGCGCCAGGTCCAGAAACCGGTGCCGGGTCCGCGGCGGCGGATGATCCGGCCGGGGCGGCGAACGGGAATGGTCTCTGGCCATACCGGGCAGGAGTCAGGTTTCAGACCGGCCCGGGTCGGGACCGCCGGCGGGTGCGAGCCAGTGCTGGTGGACCTCGATCTCCAGGGTGTCATGCGACGGCCCTTCATAGCGCGGCCAGAGCGATGTCTGATCCAGCCGCACGCGATAGACCGGCACCCTGGCCGGTGCGGCATGGCCAAGGGCCGCTTCCTCCGGCACCGCTTCCGGCCCGAGCACTTCGGTGACCACGCCGACCCGGTCCATGACGTAGCCGGGAACACGGTGATGGCCAGCGACATCTCGGCGCAATATCCTGACGGTGTCTCCTGATTGAAAACTCATGACGCCTTCTCCGCCAGGTGCCGGATGCGGGCATCCAGTTCCTCCCGGGTCACCAGTTTCCGGCGGACCGCGATTTCCGCCGCGACGATCGCCCAGCGTTCATAGTATCCGAGCTGTTCGTACGCTTCCGGGGTCAGGGCTTCGATGCCGGCGCGCAACTCGGCCCAGTCCGAAATCACGCCCTTGGTGCGCATCAGGTTGACCATGGCGTCGATGCGCTGTTCCCGGAACGGGATTTCATGGGGTGCCTGATCCACGGGCCCGGCGGGAGAACCGCCAAGGTCATGGGGGCGGGACTGGGGGACTTTCATGGGATGATTATTGGCATGGTTTCCCGGCAATGCAAGGTGCCCCGGAATTCTGCGGCGCGCATTGTTTCCCGTCCGGACAACAGGCAAAATCCATCCGCACTTCCCCCACCGGATCGATCATGGCGGTCAGAGAGATATTGCAGATCGGGCATCCCGTCCTGGCGTCCCGTGCCGAGGAGGTGGCGCCGGATGCCATCGTCAGCCCCGAGGTGCAGGGCTGGGTGGATGACCTGATCGACACGATGCGCCATGCCAACGGCGCCGGCATCGCGGCCAACCAGGTGGGCATACCTTATCGGCTGTTCACGGTGGAAGTCGGGGACAATCCCCGCTACCCCTACAAGCCGCCGATTCCGCTGACGGTCCTGATCAACCCGGAGATCCGTTTCCTGTCGGACCGAACCTATGACGGCAACGAGGGCTGTCTGTCGGTGCCCAACCTGCGCGGTACTGTGGCCCGGCACCTGGAGATCGGCGTCAGCGGCTACAACCGGGAGGGCGAACCCGTGTCGTTCGAAGTCAGGGGATATTCGGCCGGCACCTGGCAGCACGAGTACGACCACCTTAACGGCATCCTGTTTCCGCATCGGGTCACCGACCCCAGGACGTTCTGTTCCTGGTCCGTGTTTGCCGAATACCACCAGCCGGCGTTCGCCGAGTATGTCCGCGGCCTGGTGGCGGAATGGGGCGCCTGATGCCGTCGCTGGTCGTTGGCGTCACCCACCTGGTCCAGCCGCCGTTCCAGCCGGAAATGGCGGCCCTTGGCGGCGATATCGAGGTGGTCCATTTCAACACCCGGGACGAAGCGGAATTCGACCCCGGGGAACTGCAGCGGCTCGACGTCTTCCTGGTCTGGACGCCGCGCATCACCACGGCCACCATCGACCGGCTGAAGAACTGCCGGATTCTCGTCCGGTACGGCGTCGGCTACGACAAGATCGACCGGCAGGCCCTGTCCCGGGCCGGAATCGCGTTTTCCAACAACCCGGAATACGGTCCGGAGGACGTTGCGGACACCGCCATGGCCATGCTGCTGGGGCTGCAGCGGAAAATCTACGAGCACGACTGGGCCGCACGCTTCTACCGGGACAGCTGGCAGGAAAACCATCTCAGCCCCGTGCACCAGTCGAACCGGTGCACCGTCGGCGTGGTGGGCGTGGGCCGTATCGGCATCAGCGTGATCAACCGGCTGAAGCCGTTCGGCTATCGTGTTCTCGGCTATGACCCGTACATCAGCAACGGTCTCGCCCGGGCCGTGGGCATCACCCGGATGCCGGACCTCGAGTCCCTGTTCGCTGAATGCGACATGGTGACCTTGCATTGCCCGCTGACGGAAGAAAGCCGCGGGATGATCACGCCGGAGCTGCTGGCGCTGTCACGGCCGGGCCATGTCCTGGTCAATACCGCGCGGGGCAACCTGATCCAGGGACTCGACATGATCGAGGACGGGCTGAAAAGCGGTCAACTGGCCGGGGCGGGACTCGATGTCTTGCCCGAAGAGCCCCCGGCGCCCCATCCCCTGGTGGATGCCTGGCGGCGTGACGAGGACTGGTTGCGCGGTCGATTGGTCATCACGCCGCACAACGCCTTTTATTCCGATCATTCGATGGCGGAATGCCGCTTCCAGGCTGCGGAAACCGCCCGGCTGTTTCTCACGGAGGGTGTTCATCGGAACAGCGTGCCGGATTAGTCGACTCTGATCCCTTTTTAACGTTGATCGAATGTGTGTTAACTGTAAATAGTGGCTGGAAAATCCTGTTGGCCAAATTACCCAATGGTAGAAATCCTTGATTCGCCCATCGATCATGCAGGCGGTCACCGGAGGAACAATGAAAATCCGTAAAACAAGGAAAAAGTCCGTTGTGGTCAGGCAAGGTAAAAAGGCACAGCAGCCACCCGGCATACATGGCTTTCCGAAGGACTGGCGCGATCGGATCAGGGCGGATCTGTCGGCTCAGTTGGAGGCTGGCGGAACCCTGTATGGAGTACGGTCAGACGGGGCCTACATTGCTCGTACCAGGGATGGAGACAGGGTTCTCAGACGTCCTGAAAAGAAATCCTCCTGACCGGCCAGTACCGGATCTGCGGCCATGCCTACCCTGCATGTGGTTGCCGGTCCCAACGGTTGCGGCAAGTCAACACTGACCCGCATGAATGGATTTGGTGGGCTGGTACCGATTGACCCCGACAGTATTCTGCGCGGCATGGTGTCCGGCACACCTGCACAAGCGGCCCGGAAGAAGTCGGATGACAGGGGTCAGAGGGATGTTCACTGGTTCGGACAGAAGGTCTTTGTCTCAATCCTGCCGACCGGCATAATCGCAATCCTCGAAAACCATTGTGAGGAATGTGATCCGTGAGTGTGTTGGCGCATGTCGTACTTGGGGGGCCGCAGCAGGCCGAGCCAGCTGCAACACAGGCCCTGACCTATATACTGAACAGGGACAATGATATCGCTAAGGCATTCATTGGAATGCTGGGAGGCGGGCCCATGGAGTTCGAGCTCGGACATATTCAGGCCGAAGTGAGCTCTGAAGGCAGCCGGCCCGACCTGACGATTCATGATACGGACGGTCATGTACGAATTTTCGTTGAAAACAAGTTCTGGGCTCCTCTTACCGAAGCACAGCCGGTGTCCTACCTCGACAGCCTACCTGAAAATCCCGAGTCCGCCCTTGTGTTTGTTGTTCCCGAAAAACGGGTTGCAACTGTTTGGCAGATACTGAAGGAACGATGCGAAACGGCAGGTATGGAATGGGAGGGGATAGAGGAAAATGCTCCGGTGAAGAGGGTTCGTGTCGGCGGCAAGAACCTGATGATCACCAACTGGCAGCATACTCTGGGAAAATTGCTGGATGCCGCCCATCCGGGGAACGACGGCACCCGGCATGACCTCCTCCAACTGCAGGGGCTTGTGGACCGGGAGGTTTTGGAGGGGTTCCTTCCCCTCTGTGACGAAGATGTCACTGACCAGGACTCGGCCCGTCGGTTGGTTAACTTTATCGGCTTGATCGGCTCGATCGTGGAAAAACTCACGCAGGACAGAAACGCCGATACGGTCAGTCGCAATGCCTCGAGCAGCACCTACTATTCCGGCCAATATTTTTGCATGTATGACAGGTTCGAATTGTTTCTCGCGATTGATTTAACGTTATGGCGTGACCATGGAGTCTCGCCCTTGTGGCTGGGGTCCTGGTTTAAAGAAAATCGTGAGAACATGGAGAGTTTGGAAGAGGCTCGGGGCGCCTTTCCGAATAATGTGAAATCCGGCGACTATCGATATTTCCCCATCCGCCTCAAGTGCAGCGCCGAAAGGGACAGGGTCATAGATGATGCCGCCGAACAGATCAAGCGAATCGTAGACCATTGCAGGGGGCCTGCCCCACAGGATTCCCCTTCTGGCAACTGACCCGGATCCTGCAGGAAATGAAGGAGGGAATAGTGAACTGCCAGCCGAACATCATGGAATTGATAGACCGCGCCCCTTGGCGGGAAGCGGTGACATACAGAGAAACCTGGCCGCATGAATATGTGGTCATCAAGCGGGACGCCCAGCAGGAACTTCTGGCCGCCTTCTGCGAGCGCATTGGCCGCGGCGAGGGCGTCGAATGCCACTTCTTCCACCAGAAACGCCAATACCTCTTCCTGGGCGGTTACAAATACTGGACCATGACTGATTGCCCGGACATCGACCTCAGCACCGAAGACTACGTGCTGAACCGCGCCCCTCTTTATCGCGACCGCCGGGACTTTGCCATACGCAAGGGCGACACTGGCAAGCGGGATCCACAAGAGTAGCGGATTGCAAACATTGAAGGACTCGTCGACCACATACGGACCTCCGAGACTGCCCCGTCATTTTTTATATTCAGATAGATACGTTCATACTTCGGATTTTTCAGAACCGAAAAATTTATCCGGTATGGGCAACGTCAGTATGGCGGATCGTGCCGTGCGCTGAAGGATCCGTGGTCGGCCTGTTCGGCGTCGGTGCGGGTGACCCGGCTCACCCTGGCATGGGCGGGACCCTTCCACAGCCAATTCTCCAGCGTGTCCATCGCCTGTTCGTCGCCATGGGCCTCGACCTCCACCCGCCCGTCCGGCAGGTTCCGGACCCACCCCGTCAGGCCCAGGCGTTCCGCCTGCCTGATCGTGGCGTAGCGGAAGCCGACGCCCTGCACCCGGCCTTCAATGAGGTACCTGTGGCGGGCGATCACGCCGCGTCGCGGCCGCCGATCGCCCGGTTCAGCCACTCGGCGACATGTTCGCCCAGACTGGACTCGACGTACACCTGGTAGCACCGGCTGGGTTCCAGGGGCAGGAGGACGGCACGGGTCCGGGTGAACGCGCAGGCGGCGCATTGCCCAGGGCCGAAGCGGTCCGGGGACAGGTCCATGGAGACGCCCTGGCAAAGCACGTCCAGGACATCCCGGCCCTCCACGCGGAATTCCGCGTACTGGTCGGTGACCAGCGTGGCGAGCGCATGGCAGCCGCTGAATGCCCCGTTGAGCCGCGCCACCAGCTCCTCGTCGGCTGCATCCTCGGACGAATACAGCCAATGATCCAGCGACAGTTGCATCAGATGCCTGTGGCCGTCGGTGGTGCAGTGGCCGGTCGCCGCCGGCAGCGCCATGCCGAGCGCCTCCGCCAGGGCAGTGCGGCCGTCCCGGTCCGACCGGATATCGATGAGGCAGCAATCCACCCCGGTCACCTGGGCATCGTAGCCGCTCAAGATTTCATCCTCTCGCCCTTGGGGTCGATAAACACCGGGTGGGTGACTTCCGCCTCCACGGTGCGTTCCAGCCCGGAAATCACGATGGTTTCCCCGAGGCGCCGGCGCCCGTTCTTCAGCAGCGCCAGGCAAATGGACCGCTCAAGGTTCGGGCTGTAGCACGAGGCGGTGACATGTCCCTGGAAATCCGGTACCGATTCGCTGCCAGGCTGGATCAGCGCACTGCCCTCGGTCGGCACGAAGGAGGCGTCTTCGGGCAGCAGGCCGACCACCTGCTGGCGCACGAGGGTCTCGTCCGCCAGGTCGCGGACGAGGGTGCGTTTGCCGATGAAATCCGCCTTGTCCATGTCGACCACCCATCCCATCCCGGCGTCGAACGGGTTGGTGATGTTGTCGCCTTCGCTGCCGGCGGAGATGAATCCCTTCTCGATGCGCAGCACATTGCTGGTTTCAGAACCCACAGGGGTGATGTCATAAGCCTCTCCGGCTTTCATCAGTGCTTCCCATACCCTTAAGGTATCCCGGCGGCGGACGTTGACCTCGAAGCTGAGCTCACCGGTGAAGCTGACCCGCGCAACCTGGGCGTCCACCCCGGCCACCCGACCCGTCCGCAATGCCAGGAAGGGAAATTTTTCGGGGTTGAGATCGATGTCCGTTCCGGCCCGGGTCAGAACGGAGCGCGCCTTCGGGCCGCAGACGCAGATGTTCGCCCAATGGTTGGTGACCGGTGTGATGTACACCTTCCAGTGGGGAAACTCCACCTGGAGCAGGCGTTCCAGGTGCCCGTGGACCTGGTCCGCGGTACCTGTTCCCGTGGACATCAGCCAGCGTTGTTCGTCCAGGCGGAACGTGACCCCGTCATCCAGCAGGCGGCCGTCCTCGAGCAGCATGAGGCCGAACCTGCCCTGGCCCGGCTCGAGCTTCCGCCAGCGGTTGGTGTACACCAGCTCCAGCAGATTCGCCACGTCCGGGCCGAACAGTTCGAACTTGCCGAGAGGCGAACCGTCGTAAATGCCGGCGCTCGTCCGCACCGCCCTGGCCGCGCGCCAGATGGCATCCTCATCGCTTTCGCCCGGACGCGGGTACCAGAACGGCCGGCGGTAGTTGGCCCCGGCTTCGTTCATCCGGGCGCCCTGGCGAATGTGCCACGGCGTCAGCGGCGTTCGGCGGATGGGGATGATCAGTTCACCGGTATCCATCCCGCCGACGGCGCCGAAGCTGACCGGCGCCACCGGGGGGCGGAACGTGGTGGTGCCCACATCCCCGGGGGGGCTTCCGAGCTGCGCCGCCATGTAGCCGATGACATGCGTGTTGCCGGACTTGCCCTGGTCGGTTGCCATGCCGGCGGTGGTATAGCGCTTGACGTGCTCCACAGAGGTGTAGTTTTCCCTCAGCGCCAGGTCGATATCCGCCGTGGTGACGTCATTCTGGAAGTCGACGAAGGTCTTGGAGCCGGTGGGACCGTGCGCCATGGACCAGTCCGCCTCGATATCCAGTGCGGGTTCACCGTCGGCGCCGAAGGCCGGCATTGTTGGTGCGTCCCGTCCCAGCGCCGCCACCGCCTCGTTCGCGGCATCCAGGCCCTGCTGCAGGCAGGCCGCCAGGGAAAACGCCCCCGCCGCGGCGCCGATCGTGCGCTCGGACTGCACCGCCTCCCCGGGCACGAAGCAGGCGTTGGATCCGTCGTAGCGCGGCCTGGCGCCGGATTGGGAATGCAGTTGCACGGATGGATTCCAGCCGCCGGAAGTGCAGAGAACGTCGCAGCGATGGCGCTTGGTATGGGTACCCTGGACGGTCTGTGAGCTGACGCCGGACAGGGCGGTCCGGCCGGACACGCCGGTGATTCGCCGGCCGGTCAGTACCGGGATGCCGAGTTCCGCCGCCCGGGCAAGCAGTGCCTCCGGCGGTGCGGTGCGCTGGTCCAGCAGCACGGGAATGTCCACGCCGGCCTGCTTGAGCGCGAAGGCGGCGGCATAGGCGCTGTTGTTGTTGGTGGCGACCGCCGCCGTCCGGCCCGGCCTGACGCCGTAACGGTGGCAGTAGGCTGCAGCGGCGGAGGCGAGCATCACCCCCGGCCTGTCATTGCCCGGAAAGAGCAGGGGCCGCTCCACCGAGCCGGTGGCCAGGATGACCCGGCCCGCCCGGATCCGCCACAGTCGTTCCGCGACCCAGTCCGCATCCGGATCACGCTCCACCGCGGTCAGCAGGTTGTGGTCGTAGTAGCCGGCGACCAGCGACCGGCCCAGCCGAAGGACGTTCGGCCGGGAATCCAGCCATGCGGCGGACTCCCGGGCCCAGGCTTCCCCATCGCTGCCATCGACCGTGCGCGGCAGGTTCAGAAGATCCCCGCCGGGGCGCTCGCCGTCATCCACCAGCATGACGCGGAGATCCGTCCTGGCCGCGGCCAGCGCGGCGGCCAGCCCGGTGGGCCCCGAGCCGACGATGAGCAGGTCGCAGTGGTGGTAGCGGCGTTCGTAGTGCCCATGGTCCCGGGCAACCGGATTGTTTCCGAGGCCCGCGAAACGGCGGATGACCCGGGCATATTCCTTCCACGGGCGCCACATGAAGGTCTTGTAGTAGAACCCTGCGGGGAATAACGGCGAAAGCAGGGAATTGACCGCGCCGAGGTCGAAACCCACCGAGGGCCAGCAGTTGATGCTGCGGGCCGCCAGGCCGTCGGTCAGGGGCAGCCGGGTAGCCTGTACATTGGGTTCGTCCCTGGGATGCAGCAGCTGCACCAGCGCATTGGTTTCCTCGATACTGGCGCCCATGACGCCCCGGGGGCGGTGATACTTGAAACTGCGCCCGACCAGCCGCACGCCGTTGGCCAGCAGCGCCGAGGCCAGGGTGTCGCCGCGGTACCCCGTGTACTGCCTGCCGTTGAAGGTGAAATTCAGCGGGGTGTCCCGGTCGATCAGGCCGCCCCGGGGCAGCCGCATGGGCTCAGCCATCGGAACCTCCGGAACCTTCCGGCTGGCGGATGGCGTGCGTCACCGTGTGGCGCTCGATTTCGAACCAGCGTCCGCAGCCAAGGACATGCCACCAGCGTTCCCGGACCCAGCCCTTGGTGTTGGTGTTGTTGTACAGGTAGTCCTGCCAGGCGGCATCATCCAGATCCTGGGGAGACGGGGGCCGCATGCGCTCCGCGTCGCCGCCGCAGACGAATTCGTGTTCGTTTCGCTCTCCGCAATGGGGGCAGGGAATCAGCAGCATGTCATCGATTGGCGGAGACGCCGCCCTCCGGAATCAGTTGCCCGTTGCTGAAGCGGTTCAGTTCATAGGCCGCCGCCAGCGGATGGGGTTCATCCCGGGCGATGAGGTGGGCGAAAGTCCGCGCCGCTGCCGGGGTGGTCTTGAAACCGCCGGACCCGGCAAGATCCACGTAAAAGCCCTTCAGGTCGGTGCGGGATATGACCGGACTGCCGTCGTAGACCATGTCCAGCATGCCGGCCCAGTGGCGGAGCAGCTTCAGCCGGCGGAAACTGGGGAACACCTCCAGCATCGCTGTGGTGGCGTCCTCGATGATGGGAAACGTCCCGCGCTGGGCATAGGACGGATAGGGGTCGCAGCCCTGGCCCACCACGATCTCCCCCTTGTCGGATTGCATCAGGTAGGTGCCGAAATAGCTGCGGATCACCACGATCTCGTCCAGCACCGGCTTGATGGGTTCGGATACCCAGGCCTGGAGCGGCTGGGTGACGATGGGCAGCCGGATGCCTGCCATGCCGGCGACCACGCTGCCGTGGCCCGCCACGGCCATGCCCACCTTGTCCGCATGGATGACGCCGCGGCTGGTTTCGACGCCGGTTACCCGGCCGTTCTCCTTAAGGATGCCGGTGACCTCGCAGTTCTGGATGATGTCCGCCCCGCGGGCGTCGGCGGACCGGGCGAATCCCCAGGCCACGGCGTCGTGCCGTACCATGGAGGCCCGGGGCTGGTACACCGCGCCGTGGATGGGCATGCGCATGTCCTCGGCGGGTTCGAAGATCGGGATCCGGCGCCTGACCTCGTCGAGTCCGATGACGCGGTAATCCGCGCCGTAGATATGCATCGTGTTGGCCATCTGCATGGCGATGCGGTTCACCGCGGAACTCTGGATGAAGGTGATCATCCCGCGTTCGTTGGTCATGGTGTTGAAATTGAGCTCGCGGCTCAGCTGCCGATAGAGATCCAGCGAATGCTCGTGAAACGGGACGCTGGCCTCGCGAAGAAAGTTCGATCGCACGGTCATGGTGTTGCGGCCGGTGTTGCCGCCGCCGATCCAGCCTTTCTCCAGCACCGCGATGTTGGTCATGCCGTGCTCACTGGCAAGGTAATGCGCGGCGCCGAGTCCATGGCCGCCGCCGCCGATGATGACGGCATCGTAACGGGCCTTCGGCGCCGGGCTGCGCCAGGCGTGCTGCCAGTTCCGGTGGTGGCTGAGAGCGTTGCGGGCCAGGCTGAATATGGAATACCGCTGCATGCGCTGAAATTAGCACAGCATTAAAGACCCGTCATCAACCGTGATGACGTATGCCGGATTGCTATGTGTCGGCCGATGAACCGGCGCCGGTGCGTTCGAGATGGGCCGACCAGCGTGATTCCAGCGCTGCGGCGACGTGGGCCGGGATCATGACGCCCGAACCCTGGATGCGCCAATGCATCTCGTCAAGTGGCGGTTCGCCGAGATCGTCCACGGACAGCGGCGGGGCCGCATCCGTATCGAGCAGCCGGGATAACGCGATATCCACGCAGCGGCTGCTTTTTCCCTGCCTGCGTTTCTCCGGGTCCCAGTGTGGTGTAAGGTAGGCGCCGCTGACTGCGGAGCCCGAAGCAATGATCCCCCGGGGGGGTACTCCCAGCCTGATGAGGAAGACCCTGTCGCCCGGACGGATGGATTTCGACAGCATCCCCCAGGAAGTGACGGCGGGCAGGCCGGCTTCGAGGCGGCGCAGCAGTTCGGTGCGTTCCCGCCAGGGGGCGCGCTTCGGATTCCAGGCCAGAAGGTAGGTGATCATGCAGCCGTTGCGGTTGGCAAAATTCGTTGAACGATGTTAGGTGAAGAACCGGGAATGGGGGTTCTCGCCGTGGTGGCGCTTGTCGCCGGGCTGTTGCGGGGATTCACCGGTTTCGGCGGACCCGCCTTCCTCATCGCCATCCTGACCATTTTCTACCCGCCGATCATGATCGTGGGCAAGGTGCTGATCGTGGATTTCGCCGCCAGCACCTTCCTGTTTCATTCTTGCTTTCGCCGGATTCAGTGGAAGCCGACCCTCAGCCTGGTGATCCCGAGCTTGCTGGTGATGCCGGCCGGCCAATGGCTGCTGGTGGCGATGGATCCGGATGTCCTGGCCCGGGGAATCGCCGTCACGATCCTGTTGACCAGCCTGATGATGCTGGCGGGCTGGCGGTATCGAAAGCGCCCCGGCCTGGTCGGCATGGTGCTCATCGGGATCGTCAGCGGCGTTGTTTTCGGTGCCAGTTACATTGCCCTGGTGACCATCACGGCGGTTCTGCTGGGCCCGTGGAATCACGTGGAAGCACGCACCCTGATTGTTGCCTGGGCCTTCCTGGTGCAGATCTGGTTCACGTTCATCTCCGTCTATGCGGGAACCGTGGGGAGCAGCGACCTGCTGATCGCATTGCCAGCCGCGGTGCTGTATCTGGCCGGCACCTGGCTCGGGTCCCGCCTGTTCGGTGGGGTAGGGGAGGCGCAGTACAGGAACGTGGCATTGATCGTGCTGGCCGGTCTTGCCCTGGCAGGGCTGGTGCGATGAACCGGGAGCATCCGTAACCAGAAAATCTCATCGAGGGTGTAGATAAAGGCTGCTTCCCATGGCATAGCAGTTGTGCATTCAATCAGTAATGCCGTTTGTCGCACGCGCGGATGACGTCATCAACGTCCATCGGCCTGCTGGTCGGCGAAGAAGGTCTCGCCGTTTACTTTGAATTCGAATTTTTCCATCTCGATGTCCTCTGATCTGTGCGTTGTCCGGCACCATGATGCGGTCCACGCTCAGGGCAATAAAGTCCGGCAGTAGGCGCCAACTGGAAGTTGACAATAACACGAATCATACATATATTGTCAACCACAGGTTAACGAAAGAGGAGGAACGGATGTTTGGACAACGACTCCGGCTCGCCCGGAAACGGGCAGGTCTATCGATGCGGGAGCTTGCGGACAGGACTAGCCCGAAGGTGACCGCTCAGGCGATCAGCAAGTACGAGGCGGGCAAGATGCTGCCCTCCTCGGCCGTCCTGGTTGGTCTCGGGAAGGCTCTCGACGTCTCGCTGGACTTCCTGATGAGCGCGCAGGTTGAGGCGCTCGAAGCGGTTGAGTTCCGTAAGCATTCCGGCGTTTCGGCCCGCGAACGCGCAATGGCCGAAGCGGTCGTGATGGATAATCTGGAGCGGTACCTGGCGATCGAGCACATTCTGGACATCGAACCCAGCGTCGACTGGTTGGAGAGGCGGCGCGTCGACAGTGTCGCCAGTGAATCCCAGATCGACGAGCGGGCCGATGAACTCCGCGGGATCTGGGATCTCGGCCTCGACCCGATCCCCAGCTTGTGCGAACTGCTCGAAGACAAGGGAATCAAGGTGGTGGAGGCCGATCTCCCGGAGAACATCAACGGGCTCTCGTGCCATGTTCTCCGAAGCGGCGAGATCGTCGCCGAGGCGGTCGTCGTGTCCAGCCGGGTCAATGTGGAGCGCAAGCGCTTCACGCTGGCCCACGAGCTCGCGCACAGGATCATCCGCTCCACCGGCAATCCGGCGATCAACCTCGAACGGGCGATGAACCGGTTCGCCGGTGCGTTCCTGGTTCCCGGTCAGTTCCTTCGGGAGGAAGTTGGTGCCAATCGGCACAGGATCACCTACTACGAGATCGTCCGTCTGAAGCATATTTACGGCGTGTCGGCCACGGCCCTGCTGATGCGTCTCGGGCAGGTGGGCGTTCTGTCCGAGGGCTCTGTACAGCACGCCTTCGCGACCTTCGCCCGGTCCTGGCGCAGCTCGGAGCCGGATCCCATCCAGCCCGACCATGGGTTCGCGGCCTTCGAGAAGCCTCGTCGCTTCAAGCGGCTCGTCTCGCGAGCGGTGGGCGAGGAACTGATCTCGCCCGTGCGCGCGGCCGCGCTTCTCAACCAGTCGCTCGAATCGGTCGAGCGGCAGATCAACGGTCCTGCCATCCAATGACCTGCGTTATCGTCAACGATGCTTCGTGCTTGATCGACCTCCGCAAGGGAGATCTGCTGGGTGTCGTTTGCGATTTGCCCTATCGCTTCGTGGTTCCGTTTCCCGTGCGAGCCTTCGAAGTGCTTGACCTATCGGAGGCCGAATGGCAGGCGCTCGATGCGGCCGGCATGATCACGCACGATCTGACGCCAGAGGAGGTCGGTCAGGCGTTCCTGGTGAAGGGGCGCCATCCGGGCCTGTCAGCGAACGACTGCTTCAGTCTGGTTACCGCAACGGTCTATCCCGGCATCCTGCTCACGGGAGATGCTCTGCTGCGCAAGGTTGCCGCGGGGAACGGACTGCGGGTACACGGCGTGCTCTGGGTGATCGACGAGCTTGAGGCCGCGGCGGTTTGCAGCAGATCGGTTCTCATTCGGGCGCTGAAGGCGTGGCAGTCGGACGGCACGGTGTTCCTGCCCCAACACGAAATCAGCACACGGCTTGAGTATCTGGCGGAAGCCGGACCACGGCGGGGGAGGCGAGGGTGAACGGGCAGACGCTCGGGTACTTGATTGAGGCGGGTTTTCTGATGATGTGCAGTTGCCGGTGTTGTTGTGCCTGGCCCTTCGAGGTATCGAGCGCGATGGGCTTTGTAGAACTGAGATATACCCTTTGACTCCTTAAATTATCACAAGAGTTGCAATCACGCCGCGTGGATGAGCAATGATGGCCGGAATCTTTTCGATACCTCGAAGATCCGGATTGTCTGTATCTCGGGCGGGTGCGCCTGGTCTGTCTCTTCGGGCAATTTGATGAGAGGCGTGGTGGGCTACAACTGCCTCGACCAATCGGGACGTCCGGTTCTTTTGAATCCTCGAAATCCTGTGCGCGAAACGGCCCGTCCGGCAAGACCCGTGACGCCAGCGGGGACGATCAAAGCCCCGGGTGCATGACTGTTGATGATTGGGATGCGCATGGGTCACTGAAGGGTCCAGACTACCGCCAGATACGCCGGCTCGCGGGGATGTGGTGAAGGTGGCGGCCGATACGGTTTCCGGTAGCGTAGGGCAGGCCATGATGTCTATCCGGCCATCGCGGTCTCGAAAGGGAAGCGCGAAAGCGTCACCGGGCCGGACTCCGTGACCAGGACCTGCTCTTCGAGCTTGATGCCGTCCGGTCCGCCGGTTTCCCCGATATAGCTTTCCACGCAAAGAGTCATGCCCGCCTCGATCACGATATCGCCCTCCCCCCGCTCTTCCAGAATTTCGAGCTGGTAGCAGTTCGGCCATTCGTCGCACAGCCCGATGCCGTGGGCGACGAAGGCGTAGCTGTTCTCCTTGTATTCGGCCGGCACGGGAAAGGCCCGTTGCGCGATCTCCTGCAGCGTCCTGCCCGGCTGCAGCAGTTCCGTGTTGTGCGCCAGTTCCTCCCTGGCCAGTGCATACATCGCCCTTTGCCGCGGGGTCGGTGTGCCCGGCCCGCAGAAGAACGTTCGCGAGATGTCCGCACAGTATCCGAATGGCCCGATGATGTCGGTATCGAAGGCGACCACCTCCCCGGCTTGCACGGGCCGGTCCGACGCCTCCTGCAGCCAGGGATTGGTGCGCGGGCCCGATGTCAGCAGGCGGCATTCAAGCCATTCGCCGCTGTATTCGATATTATTGCCGCCGAGGATGCTCCAGAGATAGTTCTCCGTGACACCGGGACGCAGCGCATCCTGCATTTTTTGCATACCGTATTCCGTGACGGCCAGCGACACCCGCATGCAGTCCAGCTCCTCGGCCGACTTGATCGCCCGGATCCGCTCCATTGGCTCCTGGGCCTCGCAAACCGTGTAGCCCTTCGATTCCAGCGCCCGCAGCAGCCCCGGTTCGCAGTGGTCCATCGCCAGCCGGTGGCCGCCGGCGCCGTAGCTGTCCACGAGGTCCCCGATCTCACCGATCCAGCGGGCGATGTTTCCGTCGATGTCCGCACCGCCCGTGGCGCCGCGGCAGGAAATCCGGTCGCGCACCTCGCCGACCAGGCCGGAGCCCTCGGTGAGATGGCGCCAGTGCGGCTTTTCGAAGAACACCACCGGCCCATGGGCGCCGATGAAGCAGTAGCGGTCCCGGAAGTGCAGGGAGAACACCGGGCTGGTGCTGGTGCCGGTGGCGTAGCGGATATTGACCGGGTCATACAGCACCACCCCGGCGAACCCGGACGCATCGAGCATCTTTCGCACCTGCGCGAGGCGGTATTGCCAAAGCCGCGCGATATCGATGGACCAGGATTGATCATCAATGAGATTCCGGTACAGGTTCAGCGCGGCCTGCATGCGCTGGTCCGGCGACTCGTGCGGCACGGAGAAGGACAGGTCTCTGGGATCGTTCATGGGGAGTTCGTTGGAAATGGGGCCCGTGATAATGGTATCGTTGTCCGGATCACTTGTCTTCCGGTTTCGGCGTGACATGAATCGTATCGGCGACGCACCTGACTTTTCTCCTGACCATGCCCGTCAGGCGGGGGAAGGGAGGGCGGTATTGCGTACCGGAAATCCGGACGACGACATCTCCCGGCTGCTGGAGGAAAACAAACGGCTGCAGCAGATCGTCGATGCCCTGCCGGCCATGACCGGCTACGTGGATCTCAATCAGCGCATCGTATTCGCCAACCGGCAACTGGAGTCCTGGTACTGCCTGAGCCGGGACGACCTGATCGGCATGTCGCTGCGGGACCTGTTCACCGACGAGCACTACCATACGGTGGAGACCCTGCTGGAACAGGTGCTCTCCGGGAAGGAAGTCAGCCAGGAAAGCACGATCACCTACCGGGACGGCGTCTGCCGTGATGTGCATCTCAATTACATCCCGGATGTGCAGGACGGCCGGGTTCTCGGCTATTTTTTCCTGGTCAGGGATATCAGTATCCGCAAGCATGCGGAACGGGAGCTGCGCCAGGCCTATGAGAAACTGGATGAGCGGATCCGGCACGCCACCGCGGCCCTTGAATCCAGCAACCGCGAACTCAGGGAGGAGATCCGCATACGCCGTGAAACCGAGGAGCAGCTGAGAGCGAACCAGGAATGGCTGGACGAGGCCCTCGAATCGATGACGGACGGCTTCCTGCTGTTCGACAGCGACGGGCACCTGGTGGCCTCCAACTCCCGTATCGTGGACCTGTTTCCGAGTATCCGGGGCAAGCTGAATCCGGGGGTATCGTTCAGGGACCTGTTGCGCATCAGCGCCGGGTCCGGGGAGGTGCGCGAAGCCGTCGGCCGCGTGGACGAGTGGCTCGAAGAGCGCATGGCGGATTACCTGAACCAGAAGGGATCCGTGGAGGTTCAGCTCTCCGACGGCCGATGGATCATGGCCACCGACCGGCGCACCCGGACCGGCGGCGTAGTCGGCCTTCGAACCGATATCACGGAAAGGAAGCAGGCGGAAGAGAAGATCAGGCAGCAGCAGGAGCAGATGGCGGCGGTGCTGCGCCGCGCCTCCATGGGCGAGATGGCATCGGCCCTGGCCCATGAACTCAGTCAGCCGCTGACGGCGATCACCTACTATGCCCGGGGCTCCCTCCGGCGCCTGGAAAATTGCCGGGACCGGTTCCCGGAAGTGGTCGACGCCCTGGAGAAGTCCACCAGGGAGGCGGAAAGGGCAAAGGCCATCCTGAGCCACGTCGGCGAATTCGTGCGGAATTCCGTTCCGTCCGTCAACGAGCACGACATGGTCGACATCGTGAACGCGGTGTTCGAACTGGCCGAGGCATCGTTGCGGCGAAACGGCATCAAGTGGCGCAAGATCCTGCCCCATGCCGCGGTCCTTGTACAGGTGAACCGGATCGAGATGGAGCAGGTGCTCTTCAACCTGATCCGAAACAGCATCGACTCCCTGAAACAGGCGCCGGGGCAGGATCGCTTCCTGTCGGTGAGCGTGGACCACGATTCCCGCACCGGCTGCGAAGTCAGCGTTTCCGACAACGGGTCCGGGATCAGCGATGACATTGTCGGCAGGCTGTTCGAGCCCTATGTCACCACCAAGGACTCCGGTCTCGGCATGGGCCTGCCCATCAGCCGGACGATCGTCGAATCCCACGGGGGCCGTTTGCGGGTGGACGAAAGCTGCACCACCGGTGCCAGGTTGACGTTCAATCTGCCCGATGCCCGGATCGAAGGCGCATGAAGGGAATCGTCTACATCGTGGATGACGACGCCGGAGTGCGGGACAGCGTGAGCTACCTGATGGAGTCGGTGGGCCTGAAGACCCGCCTGTACGCCTCGGCCCCTGAATTCCTGGAAGGTTATGATCACACCGGTCCCGCGTGTCTTCTGCTGGACCTGCGGATGCCGGGATACAGCGGGCTGGAAACCCAGGAGCTGATTCGCGCCCGGGGCATCGACATTCCGGTGATTATCATGACCGGCCACGGCGATGTTCCGGCAGCGGTCCGGGCGATGAAGCTTGGCGCCCTGGATTTCCTGGAAAAGCCCTGCAGCGACCAGGCGCTGATCGACAAGGTCCAGGGAGCGATCGAATCAGATGCCTATAACCGGAGCGAACTCGAGGAGGCGAAAATGCTGCGGACATCCCTGTCCCGTCTCAGCGACCGGGAGCGGGAGGTCATGGCACTGGTGGCGAGCGGCAAGTCCAACCGCGAAACCGCCCAATTGCTCAGCGTGAGTCCCAAGACCATCGAGACGCACCGGGCCAACCTGATGCGGAAGCTGGATGCGGAATCGCTGGCCGACCTGGTCAGGCTTGCTATACTTGCAGGCGTGGTGGAGGGCAGAAAACCTAATTCAGGAATGCAGTTATGAATATCGAAACCAAACCCCTGATGCCGAATTTCGGCATGGAGGTCCTTGGCGTCGACCTTTCAAGGCCGTTGTCGACGGACCAGTTCAACCAAATCCGCCGGTTGTATGACCGGCATTCGCTGTTGCTGTTCCGGGAGCAGGATCTGTCACCCGAGGACCAGGCCCGCATCAGCCACTACTTCGGCCAGCCCAAGATCGAAACCCGCAAGCAGTTCAATTTCCGCGAGTATCCCGAAGTGTCCACGGTCGGCAACATCGAGGATGATGACGGCAAGCCGCTGGCATTCTTTGCCAGGGGAGGATTCGGATGGCATACCGACGGATCCGCCGCCTGCCACGTCGATGCCGCCACGCTGCTGTACGCGGTGGAGGTTCCCCGGGAAGGTGGCGACACCCTGTTCCTGAGCACGGCGGATGCCTGGGACGCTTCTCCGCCGGAGTTGCAGGACGCCTTGAGGGACGTCAGCGCCCTGGCCAGCTTTCACGCGCACAACAACCCGTTGCTCGTGAAGGATCCCGAATCCTTCATCCCCCTGACGCTCCTTGAGCGGGAAGCCCTGCCGCCGGTCTGGCATCGTGTCGTCCAGACCCATCCTGTCACCGGCCGCACGGTCTACTATCTCAATTTCAACCCGCTGGAATTGTCCGGAGTGGAATTCGAAACCGGCGAGGCGCTGCTGAAGCAGGCGCTGGAAATCGCCAGTCATCCGGATCGTGTGTATCGCCACCGGTGGACGCCGGGTGAACTGATCATCTGGGACAACCATGCCATGCTGCACAGCGGTACGCCGACGCACATGTACGAAGCGGACCGCCGCCTGATGCTGCGTTCCTTCGTCTACACCATGCCGACGGAACGGCCCCTGCCGAACTACGAGGAAGTCAGCAAGATCTTCTGGCCCGGCGACAACTCAATCAGCGTGTCGGAAGTATTCACCCATTGAGTCGCCGCCACCAGTTTCGGCGGGCGTTGCCGGGACTCAGAGCAGTCCCTTGGCGCCCAGGCTGGATCCGCCGTCGACGAAGAGCGTCTGGCCGGTGACGTAGCCGTTCTCCGGCGCCATGAAGAATGCCACGGCCCGGGCGATGTCCTCCACGGTGGCGATTCTTCCCATGGGGATCTTGTCTTCCTTCATCTGCCGGATATCGCTGCCCGGCGGGTTGTTACGGTTGAACAGATCCGTATCCACCGGTCCGGGTGCGACGCAGTTGGCTGAAATGCCGTATCCGGCCAGTTCCAGGGACCATGTCCGGGCGGCGCTGATCATGGCGGCCTTTGCCGCGCCGTAGGCGGTCCTGGTCGAAAGGCCGAGGGCAAGTTCGCTGGAGACATTGACGATGCGCCCGTAACCCTGTGCCTTCATGCCCGGGAGCGCTGCCCCGACCAGCTGGATGGCGCTGTAGAAATTCACTTCCATGACCCGGTCCACAGTGTTGAGGTCGATCTCCTCCAGCAACTCGGGTCCGGGGTCCCCGACGTTGTTCACCACGCCGTTGATCTCCTCCTTGCGGGGCAGTTGTTCACATATCCGGGCAACGGCCGCGCGGTCGGCGAAGTCCACTTCGATGAATTCGCCCGGGAATCCATCCGCCGGTCGCCGGCGGCCCAGACCGATGATGTCGTGCCCATCTCGCCTGAGCTGTTCGGCGCACGCCCTGCCGATGCCGCGGGCGGCGCCGCTGATCAGGGTGACGGGATGCGGGAATCTTGGATTGGACACGGGATCGGTTGCGGTTTGCCAGGGTGGAATTATGCGCCAGATCCGCGTGATTGATGAACCGGTCTGACTCAGGGTTTTCCCTGAGTGGAACCCGGGGATTGCTGCATGAGACTTCGGCCCGGGTTCGACTGTTCGTGACACGCAACCATGATCCCGGCAGGATTCCGCCGGTTACCCGACCACCCCTTCCCGGGAACTTAATCCCCCCGCCCAGTGTCATCCGGACAGGGGCCCGATGCGTGGGTCAGGGATGGCGGGGATGGCCTTTCAACGGGTGGGGACGGACCCTGTTCGGCAGCGGAAGCCGGGCCCCCGAAAGAATTATGACAAACCTGCCCGAGGGACGGGAAATGGCAAGGACGGGAAAAATGGAAAAATATATAATCGAGCAGAAACAGGGACTTATGAGGTTCCGCCGGGCGTTTTTACGCGCGATAACTGTATTTATCAGGCGCGAAGAATAAATTCCCAATGCCCCTCCGGTCAAGGGCATTGGC
>JAJDTE010000137.1:0-14861 GCA_022827325.1 Gammaproteobacteria bacterium
GGTATCCAGGGGAAACCGCGCCCGCAGCCAGTCCTCGATGGCAAGCTCCTGCACTTCTCCCTGCAATTGCGTGGAGCCCTGCTCGGCCCTGCGCTGGGCATCCTGCAGCTTGTGGTTGAGATCGGAGATCACCTTGTCACGTTCCGCCATGTCCAGCCGGGCCTTTTCCTCCAGGCTCCGCTTGATCTGTTCCCGTTCCCGGGTCAGCTTCTGCTCGGCCTCCGCCCGTACCACGTCCGACAGTTCGTCCTTTTCCCGTTTCAGCCGCGCGATGTCCGCCTGGGCGCGGTGAAAGGCCTTCAGCTTATCGTTCTTCTCGCCGAGTTCCCGCTCGAGCGACCCGATCTTTTCCTCCTGCTCGGACTCGAGTCGGCTTTTCAGCTGCTGCGCCAGTTCCGCCTCCCGCTCCTTGATGCCGAGGGCAATAGCCTCCTCGGTATCCCTTGCCTGGCGTTCTTGCGCCTCCTTAAGCGCCGCCTGCTGGCGGCCGACCTCCTCCATCCGTGCGCGGACCTGTTCCTCCTGCTCCCTGTGTTTTGCCTCGAGTTCGCCGCGCAGCCGGCTCTCGATGCGGTGGGCCAGCACGTCGTTGACGTCGATCTCCTGGCCGCAGTTTGGGCATTGTATGCGTCCGCTGTCGTCAGCCATCGGCCGATGCCAGAAACGTGTCGAGCTCGTCGTTCAGGGCCTGGCGCCGCGATTGCGGAGCAAACACCGCGTCCACGGCGTTCCGGGTGAGCTGCACCAGCTGGTCCCGGCCCAGATCAAGGGCGCCCGCCACCGCCTCCAGGTTCTCGTTCATGTATCCGCCGAAATAGGCGGGATCATCGGAATTGACCGTGGCTTTCAGACCATGGTCCAGCATCTCCGCCAGGGGGTGCCGCTCCATGGACTCGACCACGCAGAGCCGCAGGTTGGACAGGGGGCACACGGTCAGCGGCACCTGCTCGCGGACCAGGCGGCGGACAAGCTCCGGAGCTTCGAGACAGCTGTTGCCGTGATCGACGCGTTCCACGCCCAGGCTGTCCAGGGCGCCGTAGACATATTCCGGCGGTCCTTCCTCGCCGGCATGCGCAACCCGCCGGTAACCTCGCCTGGCAGCCTCCTTAAATACCCGTTCGAATTTCTCCGGGGGGTTGCCCCGTTCGCTCGAGTCCAGGCCCACCGCGATGATCCGGTCACGGAACGGCTCGGCCTGATCCAGGGTCCGGAATGCCGCCTGTTCGTCCAGGTGGCGGAGGAAGCACATGATCAGTTCCGAACTGATGCCGAATTCCCGCTCGGCGCGGTCCAGCGCCGAGGTGATGCCGAGGACGGCGGTTTCGAACGGTATCCCCCGGTCCACGTGTCCCTGGGGGTCGAAGAAAATTTCCGTATGGCGCAGGTTCTGCGCGTTACCGCGAACCAGGTACGCCCAGGTCAGATCGAAGAAATCCTGTTCCGTGCGAAGGACATTCATGCCCTCGTAGTAGATGTCGAGAAAATCCTGCAGGCGCGTGAACGAGTACGCCTCCCGGAGCGACTCCACCGACGGGTACGAAAGCCCGATTCCGTTGCGTTCCGCGAGATCAAACACCAGTTCCGGCTCCAGCGTTCCCTCGATGTGACAGTGCAGCTCGATCTTGGGCAGTGCCCGGATGAATGCGGTGTCAGTGGCTTCCATGTCGGGAAAGATAGCACAGAAGTGGATGCAGGACTCCCCGTGGATGAGAGTGTCCGGCTTCATCCAGAGCCAAGTGGGCCGCCTGGGCGGGAACACAATCCGGGAACGTGGCTCCGCCGGCTTCAGGTCCCGCTTTCAACCTGTCCAACGGCCCCGGCCGGAACGCCGGCCGCGCCCCTGCGTTATCCCGGCTTCACCGGCGCCCGACCCGGTCATCCGAAAGTGTACCGGCATCCTCCGTCTCGCTGGCAGCCAGCAGGGCCGCGTTGCCGCCTGCGGCCGTGGTGTCGATGCAGATGGAACGTTCCACGACATACGCCTCCGGGTAGATGCGCTCCGTGATCAGCCGTACGATCGGCCCATCCCGGGCCGCCAGCCGAAGACGAATCGCCGACAGGTCCTGGGTGCCGTCCGCGGATACCGCATCCGGGTTCAGGTCAGCCAGCCGGTCCGGATGAATCGCGCCATCCAGTACCGCCAGGGGCAGTCCCTGTCCCAGCAGGGGCGCCAGCGCCGCCTGTGCCCCGGCACCCAGAGCGAGCACCCGGTTGCCCGGCCTCAGGGCCTGTACGGCCCTGTCCAGGAGTGCGTCCGGATCATGCGACAGGCACACCACGAGACCCAGGGGATGCCTGGCGATCCGGTTGGATTCGCCGGTGGGACCCGGAAGGTCCACGGGCCCGCAGTCCATGGCCGCGGCCGCCGCCATGGCTCCGGGGGCGCGTCCGCGGAGCAGTTTCCGCAGTGTTGCCGTCCTGTCCCCGCCGTCTCCCCCGGACAGTTTCCCGAGTTCCCCGGCGGCCCTGTCCAGCGCCCCCTGCGGAACCTGGCCCACGGGGCTCCCGCTTTCGCCGGCAGGGGGATCATCTCGCCGGCGAAAGCGGCGCAGGTAGTAGGGGCCGCCGGCCTTGGGACCGGTACCGGAAAGGCCCTCCCCGCCGAATGGCTGGGAGCCCACGACGGCGCCGATCTGGTTGCGGTTCACATAGACATTGCCCGCCCGCACGTGATTGATGACATCCTGCACACGCCGGTCGATGCGGGTATGCAATCCGAACGTGAGTCCGAACCCGGCCGCGTTGACGGCCTCCACGACCCGGGAGATTTCCGTCGCCTCGAATGAGGCCACGTGCAGGACCGGGCCGAAGATCTCCTCGGCCACCTCCCCGACGCCCCCGACCGCGACCACCATGGGGGGCACGAAATGCCCCGCAGGCGGCACGTCCAGCTCGAACAGCAGCCGGCCGTCGGCCCGGCACCGTTCACGGTATGCCAGGATCCGGGCCGCCGACTCCCCGTCTATGACGGGGCCCACGTCCGTGTACAAGGCGAGCGGATCGCCCACGGACAGCGCTTCCATGGCCCCGAACAGCATCTCGAGCAACCGGTCCCGGATACTGCTCTGGACATACAGGACCCGCAGGGCCGAGCATCGCTGTCCCGCGCTTCGGAACGCGCCTTCCACGATATCCGCCACCGCCTGCTCCAGCAGCGCGGTCGAGTCCACGATCAGGACATTGATGCCGCCGGTTTCCGCGATCAGCATGGCGTCCGGGGCCGCCGTCCTCGCCAGTTGCCGGTTGATGACCGCGGCCACGTCCGTGGACCCGGTAAAGCAGACCCCGGCGATCTGGGGCCGGGCCGTCAGCGCGGCGCCCACGGTCTCACCATCGCCGATGACCAGTTGCAGCACGTCCGCCGGGATGCCCGCCCGGTGCAGAAGCCCCACCGCCCGCCCGGCGATCAGCGGCGTCTGCTCCGCCGGCTTCGCGAGCACGGTGTTGCCGGTGACCAGCGCGGCGGCGACCTGGCCGGTAAAGATGGCCAGGGGAAAATTCCAGGGGGATATGCAGACAATGGCCCCCCTTGCCGCGGTGTCCCGTTCCGCCTGCGGGGCTCCGGTGGCGTAATAGCGCAGAAAGTCCACGGCCTCGCGAATCTCGGCGATCGAGTCCACCAGGGTCTTTCCCGCCTCCCGGGCCAGCAGTGCGAGCCATTCCCCGCTATGTTCCTCGTACAGGTCCGCGGCCCGCAACAGCCGCCGGGCCCTGTCGGCAGCCGGCAGCGCGGACCAGCCCGGGAAAGCGGCCACCGCCCTTGCCACCACGGCGGGCAACTCCTCCGGGTTGCAGGGTGCGACCCGGCCGACCGCCTCTGCCGGGTCCGCGGGGTTTCCGACCGCCACCGCATCGCCCGCACCCGGCGCGAAATCCCAGCAGACACCCCCCAGCCATGGATCGCGGGCTGCCAGCAGCTCCCCGCAGATGTCCGGATGGTTGACGTCGTATCCCCGGGAGTTGAGCCGCCCGGGTGCGTACAGGTCCCGGGGCGGCGGAATCTTCGGGTTCGGTATGGCGTCAAGCGCCCGGATTGCGGCCACGGGGTCCCGCGCGATTGTTTCCGGACTGATTGCCGTGTCCACGATCTGGTTGACGAAGCTCGAATTGGCACCGTTCTCGAGCAGCCTTCGCACCAGATAGGCCAGCAGGTCCTCGTGGGTGCCCACGGGTGCATAGATACGGCAGCGGGTCCCCGCCTGTTCGCGCACGATTTCATGCAGCGCCTCCCCCATGCCGTGGAGGCGCTGGAACTCGAAACCCTCCCGGTCTTCGCCCGCCAGGTGAAGCACAGCCGCCATGGTATGGGCGTTGTGGGTGGCGAACTGGGGATAGATCAGGTCACGCATGCCAAGCAGCCTGCGGGCGCAGGCGAGATAGCTGACGTCGGTGGCGGCCTTGCGGGTGAATACCGGGAATCCCGGCAGGCCGTTCACCTGCGCGCGCTTGATCTCGGTGTCCCAGTAGGCTCCCTTCACCAGCCGGACCATGATGCGGCGGCCGTGTCTTGAGGCCAGTCCGTACAGCCAGTCCAGCACCGGGATCGCGCGCTGTCCATAGGCCTGCACCACGACGCCGAAACCGTCCCAGCCCGCAAGCGACGGGTCGGGCAGGACCCTTTCGACCACGTCCAGGGACACTTCCAGCCTGTCCGCCTCCTCGGCGTCGATGTTGAGCCCCACGCGGGCCTGCCGCGCGGTCCGGCAAAGTTCCAGCACCCGGTCGCACATCAGCGGCAGCATGCGGCCGGCCTGGACGAATTCGTAACGCGGGTGCAGTGCGGTCAGCTTGACGGAAATGCCGGGATTGTCCCGCAGGTCTCCGGAACGGGCCCTGGCGCCGATGGCCCGTATCGCCGCCAGGTAGGCCGCGTGGTACCTGCGGGCATCGGCTTCGGTGCGTGCGGCCTCGCCCAGCATGTCGTAGGAATAGGTGTAACCCTCCTCTTCCATCGGTGCGCCGCGGGCCTGGGCCTCGTCGATATCCTGGCCGAGCACGAACTGTTCCCCCATCTCCCGCATGGCGGCCTCCACCGCCCGGCGCACCACGGGCTCTCCCAGCCTGCGCAACACGCCGTGCAGCGCCCCCACCACCCCCTCGGCCTCTTCCTCGAGCATCCTGCCGGTCAGCAGCAGCGCCCAGGTGGAGGCATTCACCAGGATGGAGCCGGAATCACCGATGTGGGAGGCCCAGTCATGGGGCACGATCTTGTCCTGGATCAGGGCGTCGATGGTTTCCGCATCCGGCACCCTGAGCAATGCCTCCGCGAGGCACATGAGTGCCACCCCTTCGTGGGTGGACAGTCCGTACTCCACCAGGAAGGACTGCATGACACCCGGGGCATGGTGGTCCCTGACCCGCCTGACCAGGTCGGCGCCTGCCGCACTGATCCGTTGCCGGGACGCCGCATCCAGGTCCAGCAACGCCAGCAGCCGCCGGATGGCGGTGGCCTCATCCTCAAGGTAGGCCATGCGAATCCGTTGCCGCGCCGGCTCTGTCATGCCAATTCCCCGGTTCACCGGAATCTGTTCTGGTAGTGAAATCCTAACAGAGTTCCGCCGGGCGCCGCTCCCGCGGCCGGGCCATCCGCCGGGCGGGGCCGGACGTCCCCGGGGTTCCGATCCGTGTTACCTTCCGGTCCCCGACGGCGGATTGAACCGGCACGTCCATGGTGTCGGGGTGCCCGCGTTCCACCCGTGAATCCCCGCCTGCTTCGCGGCGGGCATTTGCATCTGTCCCGACCCTTACCGGCCCCCCGAGACGTGACTTCGCGATACCTGATCCCGTTGCTGTTCGTGACCCTCTGGAGCACAGGTTTCATCGCAGCCAAGTACGGCCTGCCCGCTGCAGAGCCGTTCACCTTTCTCGGGGTGCGCATGCTGATCGTGGTGCTGGCCCTGGGCGTCCTGATTCCCCTCTTTAGGGTTCAATGGCCGGGGCGTCCGCGCGACTACCTTCATATCGCGGTGGTCGGCGTCCTGGTTCACGGCGTCTACCTCGGCGGGGTTTTCTCCGCCATCTACCGGGGGACCGACGCGGGCCTCAGTGCGCTCATCGTGGGCCTGCAGCCGCTGGTCACCGTGCTCCTGTCCGCCGTATGGCTGAAGGAGGATCTCGGGCGCCTGAAAATGCTCGGGATGTTCATCGGGCTCGCCGGGGTCACGATCGTCATCGGCGAGCGCGGTATCGGCATCTCCGGAGTCAGCGCGACCGGCCTCGGCCTTTGCGTGGCGTCCCTGCTGGCGATCTCTTGCGGCACCCTGTACCAGAAGCGGTTCTGCACCGATTTCGACCTGCTGCCCGGGGTACTGGTGCAATATGTCGCCGCGGGGGTTTTCTACTGGGTGCTTGCGTTCACCCTGGAAAGTCGCGACATCTACTGGTCGCCCCGGTTCGTCCTCGCCCTCGGATGGCTGGTGCTGGTGCTCTCGCTGGGAGCGGTCCTGCTGCTCATGTGGCTGATCCGCCATGGCGAAGCCGGGCGCGTGGCAAGCCTGTTCTACCTGGTGCCGCCGCTGGTCGCCGTGGAGGCGTGGCTGCTGTTCGGTGAACGGTTGTCGGCTGTCGCCGTCGGCGGAATCGCACTTTGCGTGCTCGGGGTGGCCATGGTCATGAAATCACCAGTAAGGACATAGGCGCGACCAAGCGCCCCCCCCCGGCGGAAGGCGGTAGATCGATGGGAAATTGAGGGCCTTGGGTTGTATCCAACTCCCTGTAGATGAATGAATTGCCGGGGTTCCCGGAAACGCTTTACCCCACAGGGATGGTGTATTGACTGGTATTCCGGGGCTGGGATTGACGGCATCGTTGCTAACGGCGTGGCGTTGTTTTATGGTGTGCATCGTGAAAATCCGGCACAAGGCATTGCGGCGATTCTGGCATTCAGCAGGCAGCGACAGGCGAGGGATGCCGGCAGACTAGGCGGGCAGACTTGCCCGAATTCTGTCCCGGTTGAACATGGCGGAAGGGCCGGAAGATCTTACCGACCCCGGTTTTCGGTTGCATCCGCTGACGGGCGACATGGCCGGGTACTGGAGTATCAGGGTCACTCGCAACTGGCGAGTGATTTTCCGATTTGAGGATAATGAGACCGTGGATATTGACTTCATGGACTATCACTAGTGGGCGGTTCAGATGAGCAAACCAGACAAATCAATCGAAATTCCCTGTCATCCCGGTGAGTGCTTGCGTGATTCTGTGGAAGCCAGTGAAGAATCGCTGACGCGCATAGCGGAACGCATCGGAATTGACCGCAGTAACCTGTATCGGTTGCTGGACGGGCGCATAGCCATGTCGGCAAGGGTAGCCATTGCATTGGAATCGATCGGCTGGAGTACTGCGGAACATTGGCTGCGCCTGCAGAATGCCTACGACCTCGCAAAGATTCGGCGGGAACTGGCGGCATAGCCAGTGATGCGCCAGCGGTTCTTGCCCGGCACAGGGAGGCACACGGCAACACCTGACAAGGGCGAGACATCAGGCTTCATCTTAATCTACGGCAAGCCCCTGACAATCTCTACACTATTTTCATTCCTCCTCCACCCCGCATATCAGGAATGGCTTTGGGCTGGTCGGACGGAAGGTGGCAGACAGGAGGTGGCACTTTTTCCCGGTTCTATAGATAATTCCTATTTAACTATTATCAAACAAATAGTTAGATTATTTCAAATAAATACCGTAATCAATGTGCAAGCGGATTCAATCAAATTGAAGGACGCGCAAGTGTACTGTTGCCTCCTACACCTTCGGTGCGATTGTTCGTATCGGTTCGGTTCTCGGGTGACAAATATTATCGAAGAGCCAACTCAGCAGCTTTTGGTGGTAAATTTTCCGACTTAACAGTTGATTCATTGTAATTTAATACCAGTCTGCCAAACTCGTGCCGTTCGGTGATACCGTGATCACATGCATCGGCCAGATAATTGGCTTGGATGTAATTGCGAAATACTGAACTAGTCGGTTCTCTCCGCCACACTTTAACCTCCTATCACGGCTCCAAGTGGGCACCTCATTCGGTTCCATCACCGTGAGGATCCCATGAGTCGGAACGGAACCCGCACACACGGTATGATCGAACAGCGAAAGGGGGGTGTCAATTCTCCTAGTCCTCCCCCGTATAAACATCAGGCACCAACAGGATTTACAGGTTTTGTCTGGACACCATTCTTCCTTTATTGGTCAGTTACCTATTCGCTTTCGTCGAGAAACCGGCTGTTGTATTCGTTCTCACAGTTCACAACCAGTTCGAGCCGGACTGTTGCCCGAGTCATCCCGCAAAACAAGATCCTCTCAGCGCGTGTCAGGTGTTCCGAATGCGGATCCACATCCACCAGAATGACTGCGGGTGCTTCCTGCCCCTTGAATCGGTAAACGCTGTCGAACAACAGATCACCCTCTTTCATGACCTGAAGACCGTCCTTATCGTACTCACCGGTGAAATAGCGCAGATCCACCCCGCCAACCTGATCGTATTGACAGAATACTGAACTCTGTACGCCACGACACGAAATCACCACAATGTCATCCCGTGAGAAACCTTGCCCCATCAGCTGCTGAATGATCTTTCCTGCAATTTTCGGCTGTTCTTCCGCATCATTGTAGCTGTGTACAGCCACACCAAGGCCCGGCAAGCCATTGCCCTGCTCAAACCGAATGGGCAGCGTATCCTTGATAAATTCTGCAATGGACTCCGGGGAACGATAATTTGTTTTACTCCTGTAACGAACAAATCCATCCAACGATACCGGTGGCTTTTCCTGTAGATTCTGGTCATCATCCTCCAGCCAGAGGATATTCGCACCTTCTCGAAGGAAGAGCCGCAAAATCTCAAACCATTCCTGCTCAAAATCCTGCCCTTCATCAACGATCAGGGTGTCAAATTTATTTTCCTCCATAATTTTCTGAACCAGGACCTTTTCCTGTACATCCTGCCAGAAACCCGGATCCGACGACATTGATGAGAAGTCAAGTTTTTGTCCGAGGGATTGCAGGAATTCATCGCAAAAGCCGTAATATGTGTTGACTCTTCCGGCATCACCAACGCTTTCCCTTATACGATCCGCCAAGGGCCTGTTGTAACAGACCAGCAGGACTTTTCGGCCGGCGAATACTTCTTGATCCAGAAATTTCCTAGCGAACAGGCTCTTGCCACATCCAGCCGCACCTGAGACCCTGAGCCGGTATGGCTCCATTTCAAGATTTGTCAGGATATCTGCCAGTGCCCCGTTTTGACGCACGAACTGCTTTTCCTGTGAACCTATGTGGGCATGAATGTCGGGAACAAGTTCAAACGTCTGACAAAAGAAATTCTCGACCTTTTCGTACCAGCCGTCGCGCGTTGCCTTGCCGGGCCCGAGTAGTGTCTGTATACGGTTCGACAAACGATCTTTTGCAGCAGCATCCAAAACCCGCTCGGCACTCAACCCTGCTGCATTGACCTGTTTTATCTGATATTCAGGACAATAAATCAGGTAATCGACTTCAAGACTTCGGTCTTTTCCATTCAGCCAATTGAATTTATCCCGCACCTTATCAAGCGATCGGTGAACCTGCTGGACAACATTCTTCTCGTCAGAGCCATACCGCTTGATGAGCCCCTCATCAGATTCTTCCAGTTCACCATTCTTCTGTTCGATGAAAAGAACCTCTCCCGATCGATTCAGGACGACGAAATCAATTTCTCCAAAATGCGTCCATGCCTCGTACTCCCTTGACCAGTGGACTCCGTGGAAAACCGTATAATCGTTGGGAAGCTCTGCTTTAAGCATTTGCAAAACCTCGAGTTCTGCATAATGCGCCCCAGACAGGGACAGGCGCGACAGGTCGGATGGGACGATGTATGCCACATGAATCTCCAGTATCTGCTTATTCTCAGTATTGTCTCTTAAGCTGTGGGATCAAAGTCATTTTGTTCCAACAGCGGCATAGTAATATTGCTACCGAAGTTTCTCGGGCGCTATTAAGTGCCGGATGTCATGTCTTCTTACGAGTTCATTCAGGTCGTTTGGAATTTTTCTCTGAGTCACCAAAATTGGGACGACATGTGCATCTGATCGGACATCCATTGCCTCCATGACAGCCCGATATTTTATGCATTGGTAAACACCCCGACGGAGATCGGCATCATTTGAATCCAGCGACTTGACCTCAATGACTACCGTCGAGGCAGGGCCTCGATACACTACATCAACCCTGTCTCCGGAATCCAGGACAAATTCGGTGTCTGTTTTAAAATCGATATATCTTTGATGAATCCATTCTGGATTGTCCTTGATCCAAAGCCGCAGGGCTTTATGGTTCTGTCCTTCTCCCTTTCGAGTGTTGTCAAAACCATCTCGCTCCGTACCCTGGTGTATGGCAGGAGCCGGAAGTAATTGCCCGAAAGTTTCCTGATAAACTTGATCCCAGTCTCGGAAGCTATAAACGTCGGTTGCGACTTTGTCAAACGCAACACGCCACTGATCCAGATTTCTGTCCCGAAACCTAGGCAAGGCCAGTGCAGGATTGTTCAAATATTTTGCCATATACAGGCCAGCGCCCTTGCCAGGCATGCTATCGCCCTGCTGCACAAGCAGGCAATTTAGTAGTGGCACATCAGGACGGATCTGCAACATTTGATCCATTAACACGCCTGCAGGAAAGCCCACTTCGGTGGAAAAAATTGTGCCGAATCCAATTTCGATTTCCAATCGTCGCTTTGCTTCTCCATAGGTGAGCGATGACCGACGTATAGCTACGTCAATCAACCACTGAGCCAATGGGGCTACAGCGTATTTTCTAAGATTCTCATGTGTTGCCCGCATCTCACTTTATCTTCTAGGTTCAAATATTACCTGTTTATTTGAATCTCTGGACCCTGACTTGGCCAGACAAAATTCAAAACGCCAGGTATACGTTTCGGATATGTAGGATCAGTCTCACAATTTTGGATGACATCAACCAGCCTGGCTCTTGGCCTAAATCTGGAAGAAAATGATGCACCACATCAATTCAATAGACTATATGACCCGTCGGGATTCCTCTTGAAGTAGACCTTATGTCCCCCCGGATTGCCGAGACGGTACTTCGGAAGAAAATTGTTATTGGTACGATAGTCCCAACCGGGACAGGCGCGACGAACGTCCGCAGTGCAGAACTGCTCGGCAAGTCTGCCCTGTCGGATTGCTAGGTCGATCTCCCTGACAACATCTTCTACTTGCACTCGTAACCCCTTCACAAGTTCATTCTGGCGGGGAAATTTCCGGGAACCGGCCTTGAATGTCAATGAGTTACGATGGGGTACATGTCTCATGTCATTCCAGTTTCACTGGCGGGTCTCGTACTCTTGACCGTGCATCCATGAAACCGAAACCCGAATACGGAAGAAACCACCGACCATGTTCATTTTGGGAGAATTCGAATGGAACACCGGGCTTGCAAGCCTTTCCAAGGTGATTTACTACGCCTATGTGCAATGCAGCATTTGGCGTAGTTCGCTTCCCAGACCAAGTCCCATGCGGCGAACACCATACCACCGCATTCCTCTGCAGTTGGGTCCAAATATATAGTCGCTCAAGCTGAACAATACACAGATGAATTCATCAGCGAATACCTACGGATTAACGGAGAAGCTTGTGGCAAAACATCAGAACCTTCAGCCCTTCGGAACAGTCCGGAAAATCTCCGTTCATTTTCGAAATTCGAATACTGATGCACCCTCCCACACCCTTTCTTCACATTCCCAAAATAATTGATTATAGATGTCATAGCGCTTGTTAAAATCATCTATGTTTTTTGTGAGGGAGAAAATATCATTGGCTGCTTGTACAATAATTTCGGTTTCACTAAATAGAAAAATTTGCACCGCCATGCGTCTTCCGCACAACAACCTTGTGTCCACATCCGGGTGATTTGCTGCACTCCACATGCACCGGCTCAAGGTATGTTCCATGATTTCATGCACTCGTTCTTCTGGGATAGTTCTTTCTCCCCCGCTGAAAGAAAGAAGTAAATCAATTATTCTAGGTTCCAGGATGTCTTCCCAATAACAATTTGGATTTGGTTTCATATCTTCCGAATCGTACCAAGCCAGGTAATCGCGATCTTGGCCGTAGATTGATAATGAATATAATAAGGACAAAGTAAATAGAATTTTTTTCATGGAAATCATCTTCGGCAGTTCGCCCGAATCGGAATTGGTGCCTGGCGATGCCACCAAGCTTGAGATCGAAGAGGCTAGCTGCGCCTTATATACGTTTAACTGAACACAGAAGTTTGCATCTTTCACATTGATCAATGAAATGAAATATAGTCATCCAATCTAATCAGAAGCGCTTTTTTCAATAGCCGTCAGTTCCGAGTCCCACCAATCAATAGCCTCCAGATATACGTCTCTCGCATCCTCACCAGCCCCGTATCCATTTACCAAAGGCCGAAATAGGTTCTCGTCTAGTTCATGTATTTCAGAACCTTGAGAGGAAAAAACGACAATTGGAATAGTGCCACGAGAATCCGCAAGTGATTCATATTCTTTCAATAGGAGATTCCTAGATTTCTCGATGAATTCAAAAAATATCTTGTGAGAATCTTTGTCGGCTTTCCAACTATTATATGCAGCTTGACTTGCTCTACCTATAGCCTGATTTTCACTATCAACTTTATGCAGCACATGCCCTACTGCTCGTAATAATGCCAAACCGCCAACCCAAAGAATACGAAATCGATTTGGATCCTTTTCGTCCTCCATCATTTTATATGCTATCCGACAGTCAAAGAGGACTTTTCTTGCGTTGCAAGCTCTTTTCATGGATATACATTCATCATTGAGTGAGTGTTATTTCTGAGATAATGACCAAATTCGCGGTCACATTCGACCTCGGTATTGCGCCGCCTCCAGCATAAACAATCGCTGGGCTGTCACATTGCATATTGCTATTGTCGCAGATAAATTATCTTAGTATTGACTCTGAAATAACGAACTTTTACTGCGCTTCATGATGCTGTAGAACATACTCTACGGCCAGACACGTTCGCCCACCCCGACGTCACGCATGAACGATCATCCACGGACAAGCCGCCCAACTTCGTAATCAATTCGTATCCGTCCCGGTTCAATACGGAGCTGACACCAGCGCATGTCCAGCGCTGGACGATGGAACAAACCGGCAACCGCCACCGCCGCTTCCTTCATCATCCCTCCGCTGGACCAACGCCCCCACATCCTCCCCGAGATAGCGGACCCGGCAGGGGTTCCGGCAATTCCGCCGCCACCCTGGACCGGATCTCCTCCCACTCCCCAGCCGTGCAGTTCGCGCGCATCCATGTCCGCACCCGGTCCGCCGTGTCCAGGCGCGGCAACGCCCCGCGGCGCAACTGCGTCAGGAAACTCTGGTTCCCCGAAGACTCCCGGGAGAACACGCTCTCCTTCGTCCGCGTCACCTCCACGAACGCCTCCGCTTCCAGCAGGAAGGCCGGCGCCAGCGGCGCCTCCCCGAGGAACGCCAGCACCCGGTCCACCGTGCCCAGGCGGGGAACCCCGCCCTTGCGCAGGCGGCGGACCAGCGACGGGTCGCCGACCGCCATGACGCCGAAGCGGGAGTCCGACAGCCCCGTCCGGGCGGCGTGGCCCAGCACCTTCTCCCTGAAGTCAGCCACCAGTCCCTGTTCCGCATTCTCCGCCTTCCGCCGCCGGCGGGCGTCCGTCTTCCCCCGTCCGGCCTTCCTCCGGACCGACTTCCGGCGTTCGGGCGCGGATTCGGCGCGGATTCCATCCACCTCCACGCCCCGCAGCCGCAGTTCCCGGGCGGCCTCCTCGCACAGAATCCCCAACAGCCCCGTCTCCATCCGGAGAACCTGCCTGGCCGCGTCCTCACGGAACCGGGCGTCTTCACGCGCCCGGCCTCCGGACCGGCGTCCCGAAACTTCCGTCTCCGGTTTTCCTTCCGGTTTTCCTTCCGGTTTTCTCACCGGCTTTCTTTCCGGGTTCTTTCCGGGTTTCTTTCCAGCGTTCCGGATTCGCACGAAGCCGATACCGGTGTTCGCCGGTGCCGCGTCCGGCCCCGCCGCCGGGGTTCTACCAGCGCACCCCGGCCCGCAGCACGATCGCGTGTTCCGGTACAGTCCCGGAGCCGCCGGCCCCGGCCGGCTCGCTGCGGGTCGCGTCGAGACCCAACTCGAACGAACCCCCGCGCGCCGGCGCCAGCCGCCAGCCGATCCGGTAATCCCGGGCGCCCCCGTCCGCGAGGCCGAAGCCGAAGTTCGGCGTGCCCGTGTACCGGTCCCCGAACGCCGGCAGTCCGTAGCCGATCTCGCCCTCGAGGCGGCTCTCCGGCTCGAATGTGTTGCCGCCCTGCGCAAGACCCCCCGCGTCCCGCGCGGACCACAGCCGCTCCACGCCGCTTCCCGGCGTCCCGTACGTCGGGGCGAGGCGGAACGACAGACCCCGACCCCGGTCTCCCGGAACGAGACTGAGCGCGCCCGAAGCGCCCCACTCCTCGTAGCCCGAATCCTCGTGCGCGACCAGCGCCCGGACATTCGCCTCCAGGCTGAGACCCGTCTCAGGGTTCGCGTACGAGATGCGGCCGCCGAGTTCCACCCCCGTACCCGTCTCCGCGTCCCCGCCGTCATGGCGAAGACCCAGCTCCAGGCCCGGCGTCAGCGTAGCGCCATTTCCTGTTTTGAACGCCCGGCTGCCCTCGAGGATCAGCCGCATCCGGCTCGCGTCCGCTTTCGTGGCGCCCTCGCCGGAGACCGCCTCGGACTCCGTCTGCACAAGGAACGCATCCGCCCTGAGCGCAAGATCCATGCCGCCGGTTTGTCCTGGCGTCATCAACGCACCCCTTCCGCCCACCGCCGCCATGCGCAGCGACAGGTCGCTCCGGGTG
>JAJDTE010000138.1:0-8949 GCA_022827325.1 Gammaproteobacteria bacterium
AGTTCGAAGACGCCGGCATAGGCGCCAGAACCCATCATGGGCGGCGAAAAGCGGCTGCCCTCCTCGTTGTTCCACACCGCAAGCTCAAGGGGGGCACGGGTGGTCACCCCGTGTTCCACCAGGGTCCGCAGCACCTCAAGTCCGGCGAGAACGCCGTACACCCCGTCGAACCGACCCCCGGTGGGCTGGCTGTCGAGATGGCTGCCGGTCATGACCGCGGGCAGTCCGTCATCGGCTCCCGCCCGCCGGATGAACAGGTTGCCGGCCAGGTCCAGGGAGTGGCTGCAACCGATCTCCCGGCACCACCGTTCCAGCACGTTGCGCCCCACCTGGTCGAGGTCGGTCATGGCCAGCCGGCACACGCCGCCCTTGTCGGTGGCGCCGATACGGGCCATCTCCATGAGGGACCGCCACAGGCGGTCGGCATCGATTCGGATACTGTTTTCTGAATTCATGGCATGATCACTGCTGGACCTGTTAATTGGGCGTCCCGTCCGGCCGCCAGACTGCTTCAGCCGGATTTTGGCAGATCATCCTGCCGGGTGCACCGCATGACAGCTCGCAATCCTGCCATGACACGACGCCCGGGCCAACCCTTATGGACGAATGCCCCGGCCGTCTCAGGTTCCGGCGCCCGGCAGCGCCGACTGGCGCACCTCGACCCCGAACTGGCGCGCGGTCTCCATCAGCACCTCCCAGCAGGAAAGGGCGAACCCTCGAGGCATGAAGAGTTCATAGCCCGAGGCGCTGCGCCACAGGGTGACGCCGACATGATGCAGCGCCGAGGAAGCCACCGAACCCCGGGGAAAGGCGTTCTCCCTCAGGTCCAGCGGCAGAAACCGGTTCAGCAGCGCCGCCGCATCGGGACCGGTGACCCGGACCCGGGTCCGGGAATGGGACAGGTCCAGGACGGCGCCGGCGGAAGGATCCAAAGGCGGTGCCGCGGTCCCGACGATCCACCATTTGAGGGGCTCTGTCCGCAAAACCGCGACGCCGCCGGATTCGATCGCCATACCAGGACCCGGCAGGGCATCGGCCCCCGCGACCTCCGCGAGGGCGTCGCCGCACGCTTCCAGGGTGTCCGGCCAGGCGGCCACCTGGTACAGGACCAGGTCCCTCAAGAGTTCCAGGACGACCCCGGGGCCGTCTTCGGTGACGATGCCGCTGACCCCGGCGACAAGGTGACCGTCCAGTGCGGATGCGCGGTCAGCCATACATCCTCTCCCCTTCCGGGTCGTACATGTGCGGGGAGACGATTTCCACCTCGACGTCGTCCTGCCGCAACGGGTCCGCGGCGATGGCGGTCTTCCCCGTCCAGGACTCGTGGCCGCCGGCAATGAACCCGATCCCGATCCAGTGGCCGTTGGCGGGCGAGTGGGTCACCCCGGTCACCCAGCCCTCTCCGAGACCGGACACCTTGCCGGGTTCGCAGAGGATGGCCCCGGCCTTGAAGGTCTGGCTGCGGTCCTTCGGCAGGATGCCCACCAGGCGGGGCCGGTCCGGCCGCTGCATCTCGGGACGCTTCCTGAGGGCGCTGCCGATATAGGACTTCTTGTCCGAGGCCATCCGCCCGAGGCCGGCATCCTCGATCGTCACCCGGCCGTCCAACTCGGCGCCAGTGACATGACCCTTCTCGATGCGCATACCCCCCAGTGCCTCGAGACCGTAGAGGCAGCCATCGACCCGCTGGGTCTCCGCCCAAAGCAATTCCATCATCGCCGGACCATGGTCCGAGGGCACGTAGGCCTCGTAGGCCAGTTCGCCGGAAAAGCTGATCCGGGCGATGCGGCAGGGTATTCCCCCGTTCAGCCGGGTCTCGATCACACCCATGAAAGGCAGGGATTCGTTCTCCACGCAGGCCGGATCCTCCACGCAGGCGGCCAGCACCTGCCGGGACTTCGGGCCCGCCACGGCACAGCCCGCCCACTGCTCCGACACCGAGGTCACGTGCACCCTGAGTTCCTGCCACCGGGTCTGCAGCAGTTCCTCCAGCCAGACCATGACCTTGGCGGCGTGGGCCGTGGTGGTGGTCATGAAGTATTCGGTGTCCGCCAGGCGCCAGGTGGTGCCGTCGTCCATCACGAAGCCGTCGTCCCGGAGCATGATGCCATAGCGTGCCTTGCCGATCGGCAGCTTGGCGAACGGGTTGGTGTAGACGCGGTTGAGCAGCTCGGTGGCGTCCGGGCCCTGCACCGCGATCTTGCCGAGCGACGTGACGTCGCACAGCCCCGCGGTGTGCCGGGTGGTTTCCATTTCCCGGACATAGGCCTGGCTGATGCCCTCGCCCGGGCGGGCGAAATACCACGGCCGATGCCACAGTCCCGCCATGGTCATGGTCGCGCCGTGGTCCAGGTTCCAGTCATGCATCGGGGTCCGCCGGAGCGGCCGGAAGTGCTCATCCACGCTGCGGCCGCGCAGGGCGCCGATGGACACCGGTGTATAGGGCGGACGGAACGTGGTGGTGCCCACATCCGGAATTTCCTTTCCCAGCGCCTCGGCCATCAGCGCCAGGCCGATGACGTTGCCCACCTTGCCGCCGTCCGTGGCCATGCCGAGCGTGGTATAGCGCTTCAGGTGTTCCACCGAGACATAGCCCTCGCGATGGGCCAGACGTACGTCCTCGGCGGTCACGTCATGCTGCGGATCCACCATGGCCTTGAGCTTCCGCCGGGGGACGCGTACCTCGTAAAGGGGCATGATCGGCATGCTCCACCCGCCCGCAGGCGGTGCATCCACGACGGTGACATCCCGCCCGAGCGCCCGGGCGACGGCACGGCCCGCGGCCAGCCCGGACTGTTCGCAGTCGGGCACCTTCCAGCAGCCGGCGGCGGAGCCCGCCATGCGGATGTCCTCGTGGGGCCCCGGGACCAGGAAACAGGCGTTTTCCGCATCCCAGACGGGTTTCACGCCGCGGTGGGACATCAGGTTGACCACCGGCGACCAGCCGCCGGACACCAGCAGCAGGTCGCAGGCCTGCCTGGATCCGGCCTTCCAGCGGCCGCGCGAGGCGGCGGCGGTGGTCACGGACTTGACGCCGTGGCGGCCATTGGCCCGCATGACGGTACAGTTGTTCCGCAGGCTGACGCCCGCATCGGCGGCAAGCTCGAACAGCTTCCCGGACACCTTGGAGCGGGCGTCCAGCAGGGTGACCTCGGCCCCCGCGCCCGCCATGTCCATGGCGACGTTGTAGGCGGAATCGTTGTTGGTGGCCACCACCACCTGTTCGCCCGCCAGGATGCCGAACCGGTTGAGATAGATGCCGGCGGAATCCGCGGTCATCACGCCCGGGTAGTCGTTGTTGCCGAAGGCGAAGCTGCGCTCGATCGCTCCGGTGGCGAGGATGATCTGTCGCGTGCGCAGCAGATGGAGCCTCTGGCGCGGCAGGTCCGGATGGGCATCCGGCAGGTGGTCGGTGACCTGCTCCAGGAGGCCCGCGACCCCGTAGTCATACAGGCCGAACGCGGTGGTGCGAAGCATCAGGCGCACCCCGGCGCCGGCAAGGTCCCGCACCATGTCCTCGCGCCGGTGTTCCGCCTCGCCGCCGTACTGCCCCAGCAGGTCGCCGCCGGGCTCCCAGCCCTGCTCCACCAGGACCACTTCCAGGCCGGATTCCGCCGCGGCCAGGGCCGCGGACATGCCGGCGATGCCGGAACCCACCACCAGCACGTCGCAGAATCCGTGCGCGTGCTCGTAATGGTCCGGGTCCGGCTCCCGGGACGCCGCGCCCATGCCCGCGGCGCGGCGGATGAACTTCTCGTACCACATCCAGATTCCGGTGCCGCGCCCCCACTCGAAGGGGGGGATGCCCATGAATGTCTTGTAGTAGAAACCGGCCGCGAAGAACCGGCTGAACAGTCCGTTCACCGCAGCGAGATCATGGCGCACATCCGGCCAGGCGTTCTGTCCGCCCGCCACCAGGCCATCGTACAGCTCCTGGGTGGTCGCCTTGACATTGGGGTCGCGGCGGTCTCCCGCGCCCACGGTGACGATGGCGCCGGACTCCTCGACCCCGGCCGACATGATGCCCCGCGGGCGGTGGTACTTGAAGCTGCGGCCGAGCACCCATTCGTTGTTGGCCAGCAGTGCGGAAGCCAGGCTGTCACCGGGGTGGCCGGACAGGGTGCGGCCGTCCCAGCTGAACCGCAAAACCCGGTCGCGGTTGATGCGCCCTCCCTGGATCAGACGCTTGGCGCTCATCCGGATTCCTCCGCCGGCATCCCAAGGGCCTTGGCCATGCCGGCATGCGCCGGGCGCACCGAGCGGATTTCATGGGTCGTCGTGTCGCGCTCCACCACCAGCCACATGCGGCAGCCGTTGACGTGGTGCCAGGTCTCGGACTGCATGCCCCGGATGTTCTCCCTGAGGAACACCGCTTCGTGCCATTCCTCGGCGGTCGCGTCCAGCGGCGGATACGCCACCGACGCATCGCCCCCGTAGGTGAATTCGCTGTGATCGCGTATGCCGCAGTATGGACAGGGGATCCGGATCATGCCGTCAACTTCCTAGCCGTGGAGTTTGGGGTCGGGACCGGCCCCCCGTTCATCGATGTTGACCCCCCGCTCGAAACGCTGCAGGTCGAAATGCCGAATCACCGGGTCCGGCCTGCCGTTGGCAATGAGGTCGGCGAAGAACCAGCCCGAGGCGGGGCTGGCCTTGAAGCCGCCGTAGTTCCATCCCGCGTTGAGATACAGGTTCTCGAGAGGGGTCCTGCAGATGAACGGCGATCCGTCCATGGACATGTCCATGACGCCGGCCCAGTGGCGCAGCAGCCGCACCCGGCCAAGACAGGGCAGGATCGAGGTGGCGCATTCCGACACGTCCTGGACGATGGGCAGGTTGCCCCGCTGGGCGTAGGACTTGTACCAGTCGAGATCTCCGCCGAACACCATGCCGCCCTTGTCGGACTGGGAAATATAGAAATGGGCGCCGCCCACCCCGAACACCACCACGTGGTCCAGCAGCGGCTTCAACGGCTCGGATACGAAGGCCTGGAGCTTGTGGGTCTCGATGGGCAGCCTGCCGAGGTCCGCCATCCGCCACAGGCGGGAGGTGTTCCCCGCCACGGCGAGCCCGATCTTGCCCGCCCCGATATCCCCCCGGGTGGTCCTGACCCCGGTGACGCGGCCGCCTTCCCGGCGTATCCCGGTCACCTCGCAGTTCTGGATGATGTCCACGCCGCGGCTGTCCGCGCCCCGGGCGTAACCCCAGGCCACGGCATCGTGGCGGGCAGTGCCGGCGCGGCGCTGGACCGTGGCGCCGACGATGGGGAACCTGGCGTTGTCGTAGTTGAGGTGCGGGATCTCCCGTTTCAGCGTATCGAGCGGCCAGATCTCGCCGTCGCTGCCGGTCAGCCGCAAGGTGTTGTAGCGCCGCGCCGCGGCGTCCATGGCCGGGGGGCTGTGCAGCAGGGTGACGTGGGCCCGCTGGCTGAACATGACATTGAAATTCAGGGTATGGCTCAGGTTCTCCCACAGCTTCAGGGAGTGTTCGTAGAAAAACCGGTTGCCGTCCATCATGTAGTTCGAGCGCACGATGGTGGTGTTGCGCCCGGCGTTGCCGCCGCCGAGCCACCCCTTCTCCAGCACGGCCACGTTCCGGATTCCGTGGTTCTCGGCCAGGTAGAACGCCGTGGCCAGTCCGTGCAGTCCGCCGCCGACGATGACGACGTCGTAATGCGGCCGGGGCTCCGGGTCTCGCCAGGCCCGGTCCCAGCCGCGCTGTCCCAGGAGGCCGTGCAGGAATACGCTCCAGGCCGAGTATCTGGTCATGATGGCAGGTTCGGGCTCAAGTGGTCATGTGGGGCCGGAATTTCGGGGGCGATCATATCCCATACCTCCGCGCATCCCTAGTCGTCTGTCGTCGTAAATTTTGCCCAAAACGTCCCCGGACCGGCTATCTCAGGCGTCAAGGCACGCCAGGTAGCGGGACTGGAACCAGTGTACGCCCTGTTCATGCCTCGGCGACAGCGGGCCCGGACGGTATCCGCCGCTGGCATAGTTGCGATGGGTGCTGGCACAGATCCCGAAATCCTGACGCACCACGTCCAGGTTCTGCGCGACCGTCCGCGCGCGGCTCTTGGCCGTCCCGTCGCCCAGGTCATCGAAATAGAAATCGTAGATGAGTTCGGTGCGGTCCGGACCGAGCGGGTTGATGCGGGAAGTATTCATTCCCCCGCGGAACAGCGACAGGGTCCAGTTGGGCCACATCCAGTACCAGCGGCCAAGGTAGAAAAGACCGTCCCTGGGCGGGGCGGTCATGGTGACCAGGTTGTCGGACGCGGCGGTCCGGAACTGCTCGAAATCGACGCTGGCATGGAATTCCGGATGGATGCCGGGAATATGGTATCCCTCGACAAAGTTGTCGGTGTAGACCTTCCAGTTGGCCTCGAACTCCACCCGCACCGTCTCACCGTGTCCGTAGGATTCGATCCCCACGTCGTCGAGCGCCTCCCGGGCGGCGCCGAGCTGGTCCCCGAGGGACTCGGCGGGATCGACGGCGACGAAGAGAAGGCCCCGCCAGGTGTCCACCGGGATCCGTTCCAGAGGCCAGTCCGCGGCATCGAAATCCGGATCCTCACCGAACCAGGGCGCGTGCATGAGCTGGCCGGCATCCGAGTAGGTCCAGCAATGGTAGGGACAGCGGATGGTCTTGAGACGGCCCCCGCCCCGCTCCAGCAGCTGGGCGCCCCGGTGACGGCACACGTTGCGGAAGGCGCGCAGCTCGCCGTCGGAACCCCGCACCGCCAGAACCTTGATGCCGGCGATGTCCTCGCTCAGGTACTGCCCCGGACCGGAGACCTTCCCGGCCGGCCCAAGAAGCTGCCAGCTGCGGGACAGGAGGCCCGTGCGTTCCCGCCGGAAGATTCCGGGATCGACGTAATAGTTCGGATCGAGGTTCAGCTCCACGTGTCGGGGCGACGTTTCAGACGGGCGGCCCAAGCGTAGCAAGCGGGACCGGCCCGCACAACCGGAGCGTCCCGGCGTGGGTCGGCCCTACCCGTCCCGTTCAAGCCAATCCCCGACCAGCCGGATCTGGTCCTCCACCATGAGGGAGGGGGCGTGGCCGCAGCCGGGAATTTCCACGGTCTCGGCAGCCGGATGGCGCGCCTTCATTTCCGCCAGGGTGTCCCGGTCGAGGACGACGGACTCCTCTCCCCTGAGTATCAGCGTGGGGATCCGTATGGGGTCCCAGAACTGCCACAGGGCCACATCCGCGAACGGCAGGGAGACAAACTGGTCGATGACCCGGGGATCGACTTCGAGGACATACCCGCCGCCATCCGGTGCCGGGCGCAGGCCGTGGCTGACGAAGTGGCGATAATGGTGGTCCTCCAGGGGGCCAAAGCCCGTGTAGACCGTACGGAAGTACTCTTCCGCATCCGCCAGCGTAGGGAACCTGGGATGCTTGCCGAGGTACTCCCCGAGACCCGCCAGCGCCTCCCCGGATATGACCGGGCCGACATCGTTGATCAGAAGCCGCCGAAGGGGGTTATCCGTTCCAGATGCCAGCAGCATCCCGATCAGTCCGCCCATGGAGGTCCCCACCCAGTCCAGCCGTTCGAAGTCAAGGGATTCGATCAGGTACCGGCTGTCCTGGAGGTACTGGAAGTTGTGGTAGTGGACGGGATTGGACAGCCTGTCGCTCTGCCCCCGGCCCGGGAAATCCGGACAGATCACCCGGTAGCGGTCCATGAGGGCCCTCGCCAGGAAATCAAAATCCCGGGCGTTGCGGGAAAGGCCGTGGGCACAGATCAGCACCCGGGGGTTTTCCGGATCCCCCCATTCCGTCCACCGCAGGACATGGCGGGCACCGCCCGGCGTGCCAGACAGCACCGATCCGACCACCGGTTCCGGGTCAGGAGCGGTTTTCATGGCATTTTTCCGGTTTTTTTTGCTGCAACGCAAAATAATTGTTGCATTGCACAATCAAATACGGTATGCTGCACCGCACAATGTTTGCTCGGGTATTCACTTTTACCCCAAAAAATTTCAGTCTATTACCTTTATCAGGAGATTCAATCATGGCTAAAGCGATCGAAAACAGGCAGTTGGAAGCAGCACTTGCTCCGGTTGTCGCCTTCAACAAGCTGGTACTCAGAAATGCCGAGAAGGCTTTCAGCATGCAGATCACCAGCCTCCAGGCCTATGCAAAGGTGAACCTGGACAACATCAACGCCGGCCTCGAAGTGCGCGACGTGGATGATTTCAAGGTTTACGCCGAAAAGCAAAAGGACGTGGCCAAGGAAATCACCGCGCAGATCAGCGCCGACGTCAAGGCCTTCGGTGAACTGAACGCCAAGTTCCTCGAAGACACCCGCACCCTGACCGAATCCAACATCAAGGCTGCCGCGGAAACCGCAAAGGCCGCCTGACCGGGTGCCTCCACAACCGGCCCTCCCGGGCCGGTCTTACCGGATCGGTATCCTCTAGAATCGACTCCGGATTTATTGCCGCTGCCTAGGAGCAGCGGCTTTTTTATGGTCGCCCGGGCCAATCACGCACTCATGAACATCCCGCCGTTGACCGGGATGTTGGCCCCGGTGGTGTAGCCGTTCCGCTCGTCCGCCAGCCAGGAAACGGTAAACGCGATCTCCTCCGGCGTCCCCATCCGGCCCACGGGCACCTGCTGCACGATCCGGTCCCGGATCTCCGCCGGCATCGACATCGTCATCGGCGTCTGCACGTACCCCGGCGAGATCGTGTTCACCGTCACCCCACGGGCCGCCGTCTCCTGGGCCACCGCCATGGTGAACCCGTGCAGACCCGCCTTGGCCGCGGAATAGTTGGCCTGGCCGAACTGGCCCTTCTGACCGTTCACCGAGGCGATGTTGATGATCCGGCCGAAGCCCCGCTCGATCATCCCCCGGACCACCGGCTGGGTGATGTTGAAGGCGCTGCTCAGGTTGGTGTCGATCACCGCCCCCCACTGCTCCTCGGTCATGTTCCTCAG
>JAJDTE010000124.1:0-6033 GCA_022827325.1 Gammaproteobacteria bacterium
AGGGTGACCGGATGAACGTGCTGCTGTGCTGTGCCGGTCACAACCTGCGGCTGATCCTTCGTCGGCTGAGGTTTTTTTGTCTTTGGCTATTGGGCCCTGGTTGTGGCGTCCATGGCATCCGTGACATCAGGCAATGTCCGGAATGGTCCGGGCGATGGAAGACACCGGCATACGGGCATGGCGGTGCTCAACCACTGGCTCTTGTGGCCGCCTGAGAACGGGGTTTTTCAGGGTCGACTACTTACTTCCTGGTATTTGGGCGGAGGTTCTCAATCATTTCGCCTCCCGTGTGAATGCCGAAGCCGAGTACTGTTGCCGGGTAGCCCGTCCAGCTCGTCAACGCTGACTTCGGAAAGGATCTCCGGTGCGGCCATTGTTTTCTCCATGGACGTATCCTGCTTACTGCAATAGGCCGGTCGGAAATGTACAATCCGCGCGTAACCTGTTCCGAGCCACGTTCGAATACCAGTCCCGAAGTTCCCGGGCCCCATGACATCCACACGGTTTGACGAAACAACCCCATCCGGACAAGCCCGCAAAGTGCCACGGGAAATTGACAGTGCGGCTGCGCTGGTGCGTCAGTTGACGGACCATTCAGGGCCCCTGTCGGCTTCCGGCCCTGCTTGCCGGTCAGTCGGACCGTACGGTCAGTCGCCTGCAATACAGTTCGGTCTGTTCCGGTGACGGTTCGACACTTGTCCTGAAGAACTGTGGGCGAAAGATCCAAAGGCGCGACGACTGTCCCGCCGGCGAGGTTCCGCGACATCCTTGAGACCGGTGAATCCTGGCTATCGTGAACCACCTCTCTGTCGGACTCGTCCATTCCAGGACCTGGTTCCTGTCGGGAGGCGCCTCCGGGTTGAATTGATGCAGTGCGGAACGAACGGCGGAACAGGCCCCGAAACCGGGAAATGCCCGGAGCGGGTAAATGCCACATGAACAGAACCAGGGCAGACCGGGATCCAGCATGATTCAAAATCCCAAAAATCAACAAACGGAATGAGCATGGTCGGCTTACAGCGATTCAGGCGGGAAACGATCGGCCCCCTTGTGGCTGCAGTCATCCTTCTCGTGATCGGCACCGGCATGCCGGATAGCAGCAGCGGCAGCGAAATCCAGGTGCCGAGCGGTCAGTCCGGGAACCTGCCGGCTCTTGCCGAAGCGGCAGAAACCGGCTTTCTCGGATTAGCGTGGTCGCATTCCAATGACTCCCTCGGTGACTGGCATGACCGCTGGCGAAGTTCGTCGTCAGAAGCGGGCATACTGACCGGTCCGGTGGGGATGGATCAGGCGCCCTCAAGGCTGGGTCAATTGCTGGAGTACCGTTTTCGCTCGGATATCCTGATGCCCGCCAATGTCCGCAGCCCGCACCCGGGCGACCGGAGACATGCCGGGATGGTGGCCTTGGGATTGCACAGTCATGCGCGCAGGAGAAAACTCGACCTGCGTGTGGGCGGGGAAGTAGTAGTGATTGGTCCCCAGACCGGGCTGTATGACATTCAGACCAGGCTTCACAGGATTCTCGGGTTCGATATCCCGAACCTGCCGGATTTTCAGATCGGCAATACCGTCCGTCTGGAGGCAAGCGCCGAAGCGGGCGCCACCCTGCGATCGGGGGGGTGGACCATCAGACCCTTTGTCGAGGTGCGTACCGGTACGGAGGACATTTTCCGATCGGGCATCGATCTGACGTCAGGTTCGGGACCGGACGATCTGACGATGCGTGCGGTAGCCACCGGGCACCGGGTGCCCTTCGGGCTCATCCGCAGGACTGGCCTCCATTACGTGGCAGGCGCAGACGTTGCCTGGGTAGGAAAGAGCATCTATTTACCGGAAGCCCTCGGCTACAGGCTGACCCCGGTGCGGGTGAGACTCCGGGGCGGCATCCATTACACCGGCAGGAGATTCGACCTGTTCTACGGTCTGAGCTGGCTCGGGAAGGAATTCGAGGCGCAGCCCGAAGGCCAGTTCGTCGGCACCCTCCAGTTCAAGATACGGTTCTGATCCGGCTTGAGAAACCGGTTGTGGGCCCATTCAGGCAGGTTCGGATGTTCTGGAAAAACCAGGGCCATGGAAAACAGGCCTGGAGATCGAAGCGTATCCGGAACAGACTTGACAAAGCAGGGTTTTCCGGACAGCCGACGGCGAGGCGCGCGGTGATGGAGGTCGCCGGTACAGGGCGGAGAGTTCGTATTCCCCGACTCGGGACACCGGCGCCTGCGGCTCGGCTGGACTACGTCCCCGGAGAATCACCGCAGGCGGTGAGATGCGGGGTTCGCATGGATCATTGCAATCCGAGTATTTCCGCCAAGTCTTTTTCCTGCGGCTTGGGCGCAGAGAAATTCAGGCCGTCCCTTATCCGTTTCAGGTGTTCGATCATCTGAACTTCGGCCGATTCCGCATCGCCCCGCTCGATCGCACTCAGAATGTACGAATGCTCGTTCGCCGGGCACATCGTGTGGCTGGAAGTCCCGAATAGACCGACAATCAGGGACGATCTGGTCACCAGTTCGCGAACGACGCGCCACAGAATGGAGTTCCCCGACGCCTGGGCAAGCTTCACATGAAATTCTCCGGACAGCCGGATGAGGTCCGTCACCCTGTTGTTGCCCCGCGCTTCGCTCTCCAGCGAGATATGCTGTCTCAGCAATTCCATCCTTTCGGGCATGATATCCGCGACGACCTGACGCGCAATCGCCGGTTCCAGCAGCGCACGGGCCTCGAAGACCTCGTTCGCCTCCTCCGGCCCGGGGCTGGCCACAAAAGCCCCCCTGTTTGTTTCCAGGTCCACGATTCCCTGGCTGGACAGGAGCAACAATGCGCGCCTGACACGCATCCGGCCGACGCCGAACGTCTCGCAAAGCTTGTGCTCGTTCAGTTTGGTGGCGGGCGCAAGCCGGTGTTCCATGACTGCGCTGAATATGCGTTCGACGATGAATGCCTCATCAACCCGGTCAGGCAGGGCTGATTGCGTATTCTCGGCCACAACCGATTCCGCCGAAGTGCTCATCCAACGACCTCTCTTTTTATCAAATGATACCCGGAGTCTTTTAAGCCGCCAGGGCCAGATTTGTCAATATTTCACCATATTTATTGTTAACATAGATTGTTGACATTATTGCGATGTCCATGTTGGAATCGTCGGTGTGGAACCGAAAAGTTCCTTTCGACACACCATGTGCCAATTTCCGTAAATCACCTTGGAGGAGTTATGAAACGCAGAAACCTTTTCACGACCATGGCCGCGGCACTCGCGCTGGCGACTGTGCCGGCAACCGCCGCCCTTGCCGACAATCCCGTGCTCAAGATCGGCTTCGTCGGTGTCACCAGCGGGCCGGCCGCCGCATGGGGCATTTCGAACCAGCGTTCGATGGAAACCCGCGCGGCATGGCTCAACGAAATCGGCGGATACAAGATCGGGGATGTCACGTATGACATCGAAATCGTCTCGTTCGACGACCAGAAGGACCCGAAACGGGCAATCGCCGGAATGGAAAAGATGGCCCAGGAAGGAATCCACTATGTGGTCGGGCCGAACGTGGACGATGGCGCGGCCGCTGTCCGGCCGGTAGCCGAGGCGAACGGAATCATCTATTTCCCGTACGCCTTCCCCAAGGCGCTGTACACGGCTCCCGCATCCAATGCGGTTCTTGGAATGGTCGCCAACTACCAGTCCGGTCCGGCCATCTACAAGTACCTGAAGGAGGAAAAGGGCGTCAAGACCGTGGCATTCATCGCCGCCAACGAGTCCGACCCCTTAAGCCAGCGTGACAGCGGCCTCGTCGCGGCAGAAGCGTTGGGGCTTGAGGCGGTTTCCGCCAACGTCACCTACCAGGTGGATACCACGGACTTCACGCCGGTACTGACCCCGGTCATTCGGACGAATCCCGACCTGCTCGTACTGTCCGGCGTAACGCCGGCCAATGCCCCGCAGCTGATCCGTTCCGCGCGGGAGCTGGGATTTCAGGGATTGATCTCGACGGAGACCGCCCAGGATGCCCAGGTGCTGCGCGAAAGCGCGGGGGACCTGGCGAACGGGTTCATCTCCGTGGGCGGCGCATCAACCCCGGAAATCGCATCCGACATGATGAAGGAATTCGTCGCGAGGTACACCGAGATGTTCGGCGAATACAACGACGAGTCGAACACCAAGGTCTATGCGCTCGAATACATCCTGGCGACCCTGGCGGAAAACCCCGCGGCCATCGATGACGTTGAAGCCTTCAAGCAGACGATGGACACGTTCGAAGTTCCCAACCCCTACATGAAGGGCGATGCCGTGATGCGCTACGTCGGTATGTCATCGTTCGGCCAGCGCCGCCAGGTCGCGGTACCGCTGGTTGTGAACGTTTTCCAGGACGGGGAATTCGAAACCCTCTTTGTCGCCGAAGTCGACTAGAGGCCAATTCGCAGAACCGGACACTGCCCCGGGCCGGCCTATCCGGCCCGGGGCGGTTGTGATATAGGAATCTCCCATGGAACAGGTCGTCGCCAACGGCATTTATCTCGGCTCCCAGTACGCAATGATCGCGCTTGGACTGACCCTGATATTCGCTCTCATGAACGTGCTGAACTTTGCGCACGGCCAGATGTATGTCATCGGCGGGTTCGTGACCTATACCTTCTACGGCCAGTTCCAGATGCCGTTCCTGGTGGCGCTCCTGATGTCCTGCCTGACGCTCACGGTCCTGGGCGCCCTGATCGAGAAGTTCCTCTTCGGTCCCGTGATCAGGCGGTCGGCGAGGGAAGAGAGCACCATGCTGCTTGCGGCGGGCATCGCCTTTCTCCTGGATGCGGTCATCCTGCTGGTTTTCGGGGAAAAACAGCGCGGCGTCCCGAAGATCGTCGACGGGGTCCTAAACTGGGACTTCAGGATCATCATGCCTTACGACAGGATACTGATCTGCGCCCTTGCCATACTATCGATCGTCGCATTCATCACCTTCATGCAGTTCAGCAGGACCGGCCGCGCGCTCAGGGCCCTCGCCCAGGACCGGGACGCGGCCCAGCTGATGGGCGTCAACGTCAACCGGTACTCCATGATCGGTTTCGCGCTCGGCGCCATGCTGGCGGGTCTTGTGGGCGGCCTGCTTGTCACGATCACCGGCGTCAATCTCGGCATGGGCGGCCCTACGTCCATCAAGGCGTTCCTGATGGTCATGATCGGCGGCGCGGGCGTGATTTCAGGCGCCATCGTCGGCGGTTTCATCCTCGGCATGCTGGAGGCCGTCGGGCTTGCCGTGCTCTCCCAGTACGGAGACATCACCTACCTGGTCATTTTCGTCGCCCTCATGATCTTCCTGACCATCCGCCCGCAAGGTCTCATGGGCAAGCCGTGGGGATAGTGGAATGAGTCGTGCAGGCATGTACCGTTTGCTGGCCGTCGCGGTGTTTCTCGTCGCGATCTTCTGGCTCATTCCCTTCCTGATCGACGTCACCGGGCGCTGGAATTTCTACTACACGCTGACTTCCGTGGCCCTGCTGTCCATTGCCAGCGCCGGCGTTTGGCTTACGTTCTATATAGGCCGGATCAATATCGGTCAGGGCGCGTTCGCGCTGATCGGGGCCTATGTATCGGCCATCCTGGTCACCAAGGCGGGCATCTCCTTCTGGTACTCCCTCCCGCTTGCAGGCCTGTTCGCGGGCCTGGTCGCAGTCCTGATCGGCCTGCCGATACTGCGGCTGAAAGGCGTGTATTTCGCGATGATCACACTGGTGCTGACCGAAGTCGTTCGCCTCACCGCGCTTGCGCTGCCCATCACGAACGGCGCGAAGGGCATCGTCTCCATTCCCCTGCCGAGCGAGCTGTCGGTCTTCGGCATCACCGTGATTCCCGACTTCTCCACGATCGAGAACCCGAAGCTTGCGTTCTACTACACCGCATGCGCGCTGATGGTCATCTGTTTCGCGGCCATGTACCGGATCGTGAATTCCCGTCTCGGGCAGCTTTGCCGGTCCATGCAGCAGAACGAGGAGCTGGCCGCGTCCGTTGGGGTGAACATTGCCTACCTGCGGGTGATCGTCTTCGCGATC
>JAJDTE010000234.1:0-4491 GCA_022827325.1 Gammaproteobacteria bacterium
CCTACCACTTCCGTGACCAGCAGATGCACGAAGTGGACATCGTGTTGGAGCGTGATGATGGCATGATCGCCGGAATCGAGATCAAGGCAACTGCCACTGTCAGGTCCGGTGATTTCGCGGGGCTCCGGACCCTGGCTGAAGCGTGCGGGGGGCGTTTCAGCCATGGAGTCGTTCTCTATGACGGCACCGAACTGGTGCCGATCGGTGATAGGATGGTGGCCGCACCGCTGTCTTGCCTCTGGGCGTGACAGGTGTGAACCTGAGTTCGATAGGGGCCCGTTTTATGGCCTGAAATCCCGCAATGATAGCAACTGATTTTCTCTTTGTCTGAATTCGCTCAAGGTAGAACATTGATATCCGGATTTTCCGTATAATCCGGATATCAATCGTGAACACCATAGCTAGTCCCATGAAAACCATGACCGCATCTGTGGCGAGCAAAGAATTTGGCCGATACCTGGATGCCGCGCAAAGAGAACCGGTAGTTATAACCAAGAAAAACCGCCCCGTGGCGGTGACAGTTTCCCTTCAGGATTGGGAGGAACTGTCCAAGCTCTTTATTGAACGTGGCCTTAATCAGGGAATGGAAGACATCAAACACGGGCGCATTCAGGAAATGAGTGATGCCAGTACCCGTTCGCGCCTCAATCGTTTCAAGAAGCGAATGATCCCGACTACATGAAAGTCGTCATCACGGACAGCGCAAACGAAAGTCTGTGGCCAATCTATTCGTACCATCTGGAATACTCTCGGAAATATGCCGATACATTTCAATTTGAAATTGATCGCTTTATCGTGGATAGCCTGAGCAGCAATCCCCTGCTTGGACATCTCTATGATGAAGCGCGCGGCATCCGAAGACTCATCTTTCGGAAGCGTTACAATATCTATTACACCTTGAGAGATGAGACGATTTTTGTGCTGTTTGTTTTCGATGGTCGAATGGATATCAATCGGGAGATATATGAGGGAGATGTAAACATCGAAGAGTTCTTCCCGGACCGAACAAATTGAAATTTATCGTCCATCGAAATAAACATATGGCCGTCATCATCGACGATGCGGCGGGTAAGCGTCGTCTTGTCCGACTGGCGCCGCTCCACTATTGCGCGATACGGGTGTTCGTGGCCTCAGGTTCGTTGATTCTGCGATGTGGCGCGTTACGAAAATGTCTGTCGGATCCGACTATCCCGGCATAACGTATCGTCTGATCTGGAATCATTGACCGGCTATTTCGGAATACACGGTCGTTACGTCTTGTTCAGGGGCTGCGTCGGCTAGAAACCACCTGCTTCCAGTAAACCCAGATGCACCGGTCCTCTCGATACATTTCCAGCCAAACGATCCGACAGAGAATAAGATAGTATTGTTCGTGCGCGAAAAAAAAGCACTGGCAATTGTGGAAGGCATCCCATTGATTATGAAAACGTACGACGATTACCTGTATGAAAAACTGAAGGATCCCGAATTCGCTGCGGAATTTCTTGTTGCAGCTGCAGATGACGAGGAGCCGGTGGTTTTTCTCAGCGCATTGCGCAAGGTAGCTGAAGTCCAGGGTATGGCCGGAGTGGCCAGGAAGGCCGGGGAATCCCCGTGAGAACCGAAAGAAGCATGAGTTGCTGGTGCAGACGGCCGGTGTGTGCCGTTTGGTGTGGAGTCAGGCCTTGCCCCCGATGAACCGTCAAAATGCAACGCAAAGGCTGGCGGTCTGATGGTTGTCGATTTTCTTTATAATTCCCGTCGATCAAGCCACACTGCGTGACATGTCAACACAAACCGCAGCAGCCAGGGTAACCCTCCGGACCCTGGGCAAACTGAAGCAGCAGGGTGAAAAATTCGCCTGCCTGACCGCGTACGACTATTGCAGTGCATGGGCGGCCAACGAGGCAGGCATCGATGTCATCCTGGTGGGGGATTCCCTCGGCATGGTGATCCAGGGTCACGACAGCAGCCTGCCGGTGACCATTGAGGACACCGCCTACCATGTGCGCTGTGTCCGCCGTGGAAACCGGCGCGCGATGATCATGGCGGATCTGCCGTTCATGAGCTATTACTCCGAGTCCGCCAGCCTGGAGAATGCCGCGGTTCTGATGCGCGAAGGGGCGCAGATCGTCAAGCTGGAAGGGGGCGCCTGGCTCGCGGAAACCACGCGTCTGCTCGCGGAGAGGGGAATCCCGGTCTGTGCCCACATGGGGCTGACCCCCCAGTCGGTCAACCACCTGGGCGGTTACCTCGTGCAGGGACGCGACCCCAAGCAATCCCAGGCCATCATCGACGAGGCACGAATCCTCCAGGAGGCGGGCGCCAGTATCCTGCTGATCGAGTGCGTACCGGTGAAACTGGGCCAGGCGCTGACCGAGGCGATGGACATTCCCGTCATCGGCATCGGTGCCGGACCGAAAACCGACGGACAGATTCTCGTCTGGCACGACCTGCTCGGGCTCTATCCCGGGAAGGCGGCCAAGTTCGTCAAAAACTACCTGAAGGGTAACCGTGACGGCATCCAGGGCGCCATTGAAAAATACGTCAGGGACGTCAAGTCCGGTCGCTTCCCCGCAAAGCAGCACTGCTATTTCTGACCATTGCCCATCACGCCGGCGGTAAGCCGGCCGCAAGTTCCTGCAGTTGTCTGCATAACGGCTGAAAGGCCGCCTCCATGGTGAACCCGCCCTGCACCTTTTCCCGTCCCGCTGCACCCATCCTTGTGCGTTCTTCCGGATTCCTGATCAAATTGTCCAATGCGCCGGTCAGGGCGCTTTCGTCTTCGGGAGGGACGAGTAATCCGTTGACACCGCTCTCCACCAGTTCCGGGATACCGGACAGGTTCGTGGCAATGACCGCCAGGCCCTGGCTCTGGGCTTCGACAATGACATTTGGCAGTCCGTCCCGGTCACCGTGGCGGTCGATGCGGCTGTTGAGTACGAACAGGTCGGACTCCCGGTACCTGGCAAGCACGTATTCCTGGGGTTGCGGGCCGTGCCATTCGATGAACTGCTGGATGCGGAGACTTTCCGCCTGCTCCCCGAGTGCTTTCTGCAGCGGCCCGCCGCCGATATGCACCAGCTGCCAGGACAGATCCGGCCCGAGAGCCGCCAGTGCCCGCAGCAGCCCGTCGTAGCCCTTCTTCTCCACCGCCCGGCCCACGCTCAACAGGCGTACGGGGTCATTTCCGTCGCCGCCGTTGCGGCCGGCTTCCACCCTCCCGGCACTGCCGAATCGTCCAAGGTCGAGGCCGTGATAATTCAGCACCACTTTCCCGGGCGGTGCGAGTCGGGAGAGGTGTTCGGCATTGTACGAGGTGCAGGTGGTGAGCCAACGGCAGTGGGCCAGCTTCTCGGTAATCTCCCAATCCGGGGTGGTGTGGATATCCTTGGCGTGCGCCGAACAGGCCCAGGGCAGCCCCCGCAGGATGGCGGCATAGCGTGCCACCGATGCGGGCGTATGCAGGAAGTGCGCATACAGGGCCGGCATGTCCCGAGGCAGTTCCGCGGCGAGCACGAAGGCCTGACCGAATCGCCTGACCCGGTTGGGAGAGGGGTCCCGCATCAGGTCGCGCAGAAACTGTTTCCATGCGCCCGGATACCCCGCCAGTCGCCGGCAGCGCCACCAGCCTCGAAGCACCCTGCCCGGCTGCCGGTACAGGTATTCCGGCAGGTACACCACGCCCGCGCCGATTTCCCCGTGAACCGGGTGGGTGCGGCTGTCCGTCGGGAGCCGGAGGGAATACAGCGTAATGTCGAACCCCGCCCGTTCCAGGTTCAGGATTTCCTGGGCGATGAAGGTCTCCGACAGCCTCGGGTACCCCTTAAGCACGATGGCTAATTTCGGCATCTCCGGGCAAGTCTACTTGTAGGGGTCCGCCGCATCGCGCAGGCCGTCACCAAAGAAATTGAACGCCAGAATGATCACCACGACCGGCACCACGGGCAGGATCAGCCAGGGATACATTGCCACCACGTTGATATTCTGCGCCTCGTTCAGCAGCACGCCCCAGCTGGTGATAGGCGGGCGAAGGCCAAGGCCCAGGAAAGACAGTGCCGTTTCACCAAGAATCATGCCCGGGATGGACAGGGTGGCGGAAGCGATGATGTGGCTCGCGAACCCTGGCAGCAGGTGCCGGCCGATGATGCGCCCCGGTCTCGCGCCCATCAGCCGGGCAGCGGTGGCGTAGTCTTCCTCCCGCAGCGCCAGGAGCTTGGAGCGCACCGCTCGGGCGAGGCCGGTCCAGTCAAGCAGGGCCAGGATCACGGTGATGCCGAAGAACACCAGGAGCGGGCTCCAGGTAACCGGCAGTATCGCCGACAGGGCCATCCACAGCGGCAGTTCCGGGAACGACCGGATGATTTCGGTCAGGCGCTGCACCAGTGAATCCACCCAGCCGCCGTAATATCCGGCAAGGCCCCCGAGGAGCAAACCGAGGAAGAGACTGACCGCGATACCGCCGAGTCCGATCAGCAATGAGATCCTGGCGCCGTAGGTGATCCGGGAAAA
>JAJDTE010000023.1:0-21240 GCA_022827325.1 Gammaproteobacteria bacterium
GCATCACGTAATAGGCCATGTCCTTGACGAACACCGGCCGGTGCCGGGATTCCCCGTGGATCAGGTCGACGATGTCGTCGAAGGACCGCGGCTGGTCCGGCGAGGCGTCGAAGTGGGGGAAGTCCCTGCGCCCGAGATGGAGGTAGTAGTAGTACAGGAAGGGCTCATGCAGGCAGCGGCAGTCGCCGCGCTCCCGCATGACCCGCTCCAGCGCCGTGGACATGGAGCGGGGATGGGCCCAGAGCAGGAAAATCGGATGGGCGGGCGGCGGCATGGCGGGAATCATAACCCGGATTTCCCCTTCCCGGGCCCTGTCCGTCCGTCTACGCCATCGCGGCCTTGGGGTCTTTCGCGCCGAGCGGGTAATATCGGGCCAATGACCGGCACACCTCCCGCCGAACGTCGAGTTGCAACATGACCGAGAAGCACTTCATCTCCGCCCAGGACCTCCTGGAAGACTCCTACCGCCTTGGTGTCCAGATCATCAACAGCGGATTCCGCCCGGACTTCATCGTCGGAATCTGGCGCGGCGGCACCCCGGTCGGCATCGCGATCCAGGAACTGATGGAATACTTCAACATCCCGACCGACCACATCAGCCTCAGGACATCATTCTACGAGGGCGTTGCCCAGACTAGGCAGAGGGTCCGGGTCCACGGACTCGGCTATCTGGTCAGGAACCTGAATGCGCACAACGCGCTGCTGATCGTGGACGATGTCTACGACTCCGGCCGGAGCATCAAGGCGGTGGTCGACCAGCTCACCGCCCGCACGCGCCGCAACACGCCGCAGCAGATCAAGGTGGCGACGCCCTGGTACAAGCCCGGGAACAACGCCACCGACCGGGTGCCGGACTACTATCTCCACGAAACCGGCCGGTGGCTGGTGTTCCCCCATGAGGTCACCGGGCTGACCGAAGACGAGCTGGCGGCGGGAAAGCGGCGGCTGCATCAGATCATCCAGGAGGTCGTCCCCAGATAGCCCGGACAGGCCGGGGCTGCCGGGCCGCGCACCGGGACCCCGGGGACGTATAATGGCGTCGTCGCAATCAGCCACCCGAATCCATGCAAAGGCCACCGCTCAGGGGCGTCAGGGTCCTTGAACTCGGACAGCTCATCGCCGGCCCGTTCGCCGCCAAGACCCTGGCGGATTTCGGCGCCGACGTCATCAAGATCGAGGCCGAGGGAACCGGCGATCCGCTCCGGAAGTGGCGGCTTCTACGGGACGGAACCTCGGTCTGGTGGCAGGTGCAGTCCCGCAACAAGCGCTCCCTGGCGATCGACCTGCGCGGCGCGGATGGCCAGGCGGCCGTCAGGCGGCTGGCCGCCGAGGCGGACGTGGTGGTGGAGAATTTCAAGCCCGGCAAGCTGGAGGAATGGGGCATCGGCTGGGAGCAGCTGCACGAACTCAATCCGGGGCTCGTCATGCTGCGCATATCGGGATACGGGCAGACCGGCCCCGACGCCGACAAACCGGGCTTCGGCATCCTCGGCGAGGCCATGGGCGGGCTCCGCTACCTGACCGGGGAACCGGGGCGGGTGCCGGTCCGTGTCGGGGTTTCCATCGGTGACACCCTGGCGGCGCTGCATGGCGTGATCGGCGTCCTGATGGCGCTCAGGCACCGGGAGGTGAACGGCGGCGAAGGGCAGTTCATCGACGTGGCGCTGTACGAGAGCGTGTTCAACTGCATGGAGAGCCTGCTGCCGGAATACGATGCCTTCGGCACGGTGCGCGAACGGGCCGGCAGCGCCCTGCCCGGCATCGCGCCGAGCAACGCCTATCCCTGCGCCGACGGCCACTACGTGCTGATCGGGGGCAATGCCGACAGCATCTTCCGGCGCCTGATGGGCGCGATCGGCCGGCAGGACCTGGCCGACGACCCGGACCTCGCGCACAACGACGGCCGGGCCGCGAGGGCGGACGAACTGGACGCCGTCATCGGCGAATGGACCGGGGCGCGGGACCGCGAGGCGGTGATCCGGGTCCTGGGGAAGGCCGACGTGCCGGTAGGCAAGATCTATTCCGTGGCGGATATCGCCGCGGATCCGCAATACCGGTCCCGGGACATGATCCTCGACATCGAGGACCGGGACGGGAATGCCCTCAAGGTGCCCGGCATCGTGCCGAAACTGAGCGCCACCCCCGGGGGCATCCGGCGCCGGGCACCGGCGCTCGGAGAGCACAACACGGAAATCCTGGGCGCGGAGGGCTGGCCAGGGGACGATTCGTAGCAGGTCCCGCCGTCCGCCCCTGCCGTGCGCGCCGCCCCGTCAGTGGGCGAACAGTACCGGTAGTTCCGCGTGTGTCAGGATCTGGCGGGTCGCCCCGCCCAGGATCGTTTCCCGGAAGCGGGAATGGCCGTAAGCGCCCATCACCACGAGGTCCGGTGCGAGTTCAAGGGTTTTCGCCACCAGCGACTGCCCGGTGAACAGCCCTTCCCTGGAGGTGACCAGCGGCCCGGCGTTCACTTCGTGTGTCCGCAGGTAATCGATGGCGCGTCCGTTCCTGTGCCGCGCCATTGCCTCCTCATCGGGATGTTCCACCAGGGTCAGCACCGTCACTTCATCGGCCCGGCGGAGAAAGGGCATTGCCCCGCGCATGGCCTGGTAGCACTCCCTGCCGCCGTTCCATGCCAGCAGGATGCGCCCGGGCGACCGCGACAGCCCGGGCCTGTCGTCGGGCATCACCAGGCAGGGAACGCCCGCCTCCAGCAGGATGGAGTGGATGTTGCCACGGAAATCCCCCGCCGCGGCGTCGTCCGTCCCGGGGCGGCCCAGCAGCAGCAGGTCATGGTAGCGCGCCTCCTCGCTGATCACCTGGACCGCGTCCCCTTCCTTCTGCAGCCAGACGAGTTCCCATCGGAGCCGTTCCGCCACCGATTCGCATGTCTCCCTGATCAAGTCCGCGGACCTGAGCGCCACCTCGCGGCTCTGCGAGAGAATCTCGTCGCCCATGTACCAGCCGCCGTGCATGACGCTTGCCGCCACCGGCGGGACCTCGATATGTATCGCCAGGATCGCCGTCACCTCGGCGGCAACGGCACCGGCCAGGTTCAGGGCGCTTTCCACCCGTGCCTGCGCCGCCGGGCTGCTGTCCACCACCACCAGGATTCTGCGTGTTTTCATTGGAAGGCTCCCGTCTGAGGTTGATCACACCCATCACACCGGGCAGGCACCGGAGATCCGGCAGCGGCCGGGGCATCCGGCGCCGGCGTGCGCCGGCATGATGTTCTCCGGGACCGGGAGCCGGTATCGGCATTCGGTGCCATGGCAGGAACCGGATTCCAGTATGACCTCATCGAGTCCGATCCGTCCCGACGCATCCGGAATATCCACATGGCGATAGACTACCATGAACGGGCATCCCCCCATTGCCCCCGCCTACCACCTATTTGATCCGGGTCAAACGGCTCCCCGCCGCAGTACAATATATCAGTTTTTTCTAATATTAGATCCGCCCGGTGCGGAGGAGTCAGCCACCATGAAACTGAAAGGCCTGCTGCTTGGCGCAGCGATGATTGCCGGGCTTGGCATTGGCCAGGCCCAGGCACAGACACAGGGCACGGCGCCGTCCGGTGCCGACATGTTCAATCCCTTCACCTGGATGGGCATGCCCGCCCCGGCCACCGGCGCCGCGCCGTCGGGCACCATGAACATGTTCGATCCCATGTCCATGATGGGCATGATGATGGGGCAGCCGCAGCCCGGCGCCCTGAACCTGGCGCGTCCGGAGGGCTGGATCGTGTTCATGAATCCCGCCACCTACCCGGCGATGATGAATCCGGCCACCTACACCCAGTTCATGAAGCCGGACTATTACATGCAGTTCGCGAATCCCAACAACTGGATGGCCTGGATGAACCCGGCTTCCTACGGCGTCTACATGAATCCCATGAGCTACATGCAGATGATGAACCCCATGGGGTACATGCAGCTCATGAATCCCAGCACCTACATGCAGTGGATGAACCCCGCGAACTACAACGCGCTCATGGACCCGAACATCTACATGCAGTGGATGAACCCGGCTTCCTACGGCATGCAGCCCTAGGCGGGAGAATGGACTTTCCGGCCGTCCTGCCAGGTACCGGCGGGGCAGGCGTATCCGGCATCCCCGGACAGTGACTCCGCTGCCGGGGGAATCCCGGCATCATGAGCCTTCCTGCCCGCCGGCCCTGCAGAGGCCATCCGGCAGCAGGCCGTCACTGACCGCCTGGCGCAGGGACCCGGCAGCGCCCCGCCACAGCGCAATGCGCCGGGTCCCGGAAGCCACTGCCACCTCGGGGCGCGGCCCGCCGGAGCGCAGGGCCGCCTTCAGGTCCGCCAGACGCACCCACAGCCAGTCGACCCGCTCGAGGGCCGCTTCGCAGGGATGTTCCGCAATCTTCCGCCCGGACAGGAAGGGCACCTCGGCGACATAGGCAGAAACACCGCCGCTCTCGCTGGGGGTTTTCCCGGCCAGTTCGGCCGCGGTGGGCGTGCCGAAGGCACAGCGGGTTTCCTCCAGCATCTCCCTCGCCGCCGTTTCGGCGACGGATTCACCAGGCCTGGCGCCACCGCCGAAGGCACCGTATCCCACCCTGCCGGCCGCCGGATCGAATGCCAGCAGCACATGGGGAACCCCGCCGGGACAGGCATAGGGGATGACCCCGGCGGTGCCGGCCGATGCACCGCAGGCCGCGACGGCCGAGGCAACGGCCAGTACCGACGCCAGGATTCGTTTCAGGTCAGACCGCCGCATCCACATATAATACCCGCCATGGCCGAACCCTGGATCATCATCACCATCGCCGCGGCGTTTTTCCAGAACCTCCGCTCGGCGCTGCAGAAACACCTCAAGGGGCGGCTGTCCACCACCGGGGCGGGCTATTCCCGTTTCGTCTACGCCCTGCCGGTGGCCGCGGCCTACCTGGGACTGCTGGTCTGGACGGGGGACCATCCGCTGCCCGCGGCCAATGCGCGCTTCCTCTGGTTCTGCCTGTTCGGGGGCATCTGCCAGATCCTGTTCACCATCTGCCTGCTGTGGATGTTCTCCTTCCAGAGTTTCGCGGTGGGAACCACGTTTTCCAAGCTGGAAGTGATCATGGTGGCGGTGCTGGGGGCGATCCTGCTCGGCGACTACCTGAATGCCTGGGCGGTGCTGGCCATCGCGATCTCGTCTCTCGGCGTGGTGGCGCTGTCCCTGGGCCAGAACAGGCTGACCCTGCGCGGCATGCTGGCCGGGCTGTTCCGCCGATCGACGCTGATCGGCCTCGTCTGCGCCGGCTGGCTCGGGGGGTCCGTGGTCTTCTACCGCGGGGCGTCGCTGGCGCTGGGTCACGATGACTTCGTCGTCAGCGCCGCCCTGACGCTGTTCGTCAGCCTGGCCATCCAGACCCTGCTGATGGGGGGCTACCTGGTCCTGCGCGAGCCCGGCGAGCTTGGCCGGGTGCTGCGCCACTGGCGCTGGGCGGGCGCGGCCGGACTCGCCGGGGCGCTCGCCTCCATCGGCTGGTTCACCGCCTTCACCATCCAGAACGCAAGCTACGTCCGCGCCGTGGGCCAGGTGGAACTGGTCTTCACCTTCGTCGCGACCACGGTATTCTTCCGGGAAAAGGTCAGTGCCGCGGAGGCGGCCGGCATTGTGCTGGTCTGCGGAGGAATCATATTATTGGTCCTTTACGGTTGATCATCCCCGGGAACCCCCAATGAACAGACCCTTCACACCCGAGTCCGGCCTCGTGCCGGCCGCCACGGAAGCCGAAGCAAGGGAACAGCTCGCGGCGCTGTACCGGCTTTATGTGCATTTCGGCTGGACCGACCTCACCTTCACCCATGCATCGGCCAGGGTGCCCGGGGAGCCGGGTCACTACCTGATCAAGCCGGACGAACTCCTGATGGACGAGGTCACGGCGCGCAACCTGGTGAAGATGGACCTCGACGGCAACCCGGTGAACGGTGACTATCAGCCCAACCTGGCCGGCCTCCTCATTCACAGCGCCGTTCTCGGGTCGCGGCCGGACGTGACCTTCGCCGCCCACACCCATTCCCGGGCCGGGGTGGCGGTCAGTGCGATGCAATGCGGCCTTTTGCCGCTCAGCCAGCATGCCAACCTGATCCTCCCCACGGTGCGCTACCACGACTACCAGGACGTGACCCGGAACGAGGATGAATGCGCCGCCCTGGCCAGGGATCTTGGCGACGCCTACCTCATGGTGATGCGGAACCACGGCCTTCTGTCCGTGGGCCGGTCGGCGGCGGAATGCTTCTACTACCTGTATTTCCTGGAAATGGCCTGCAAGATCCAGGTGGATGTGCTGTCGTCGGGACAGGAGCCCATTCTCGTGGACGACCGGATCGTCGAGGCCCTGTTCAACGACCGCAGCGAAGGGGAATCCCAGCCCTCGGGGGCGCGTGCATGGCTGGCCATGGTCCGGATGCTGGAGCGCCGGGGAATCGACTATCGCGGCTGAGCCGGGGCTGCCCGGCCCGGTGCCTTCGGCCGGCGCGGGCACGGCGCAGTCTCCGCCCCGGGGAGGCCGCCGGGCGGACGGCTCTCCGGGAGAGAATCACCCCCCGAGGAAGAGCTCTCCCACCTTGGGGTTGTCCAGCAGTTCGGACCCCTTTCCGGCGATCGCCACCTCGCCGGAGACCAGGACGTAGCCGATATCCGCGAATTCCAGCCCCTTCTTGGCGTTCTGCTCCACCATGATGATGGTCTTGCCCTCGCTGTTCTGCAGGTCGTCGAGGATCTCGAAGACCATGTCGATGAAGCGGGGCTCGAGACCGATGGAGGGTTCGTCGACGAGCAGCAGGTCGGGATTCATGACCAGCGCGCGGGAGATCTCCAGCAGGCGGCGTTCGCCGCCGGAAAGGACCTTTGCCTGGTGCCTGCGGCGGGCCGCAAGACGGGAATACTTGTCGAAGATCCTCTCCGCGGCCTGCTTGGCCTCGGCGGGCCGGTCCTTGAGGAAGCCGCCCATCCAGAGGTTTTCCTCCACGGTCATGCCGGGGAAGATGGACTTGTCCTGGAGGATGTAGGCGATTCCCGCGCGGGAAAGCTTTTCGTTGGGCGACAGGCTGGTGACGTCCAGTGCGTCCGCGCCCTGGCCGATGGTGATGCTGCCGGAAAAGATGTTGTTGAAGCCGAAGATGGCGTGCAGCACGGTGGACTTGCCGGCGCCGTTGGGGCCGATGAGGCACAGGGACTGCTTGCGGCCGACCCGCAGGTTGACGTCGTGGAGAATCTCCATCTTGCCGTAGCCCGCCTTCAGGTTCTCGATGGTGACATAGGGGCTGTTGCCCGCCAGGTCGTCCAGCTTCTCGATGCTGATTTCCTCGGCGATGGCCGCCGCCTGGCGCGTGACCTCGTCAACGGAGATGACCCCTTCCACCTCGCCCTGGCCGTATCCGCGGATGCCTTTCTTCTCAGTCATGATTCAGTCCCCGCGGCGGATCAGTGGGCGCCGAGATAGGCATCGATCACCCGCTGGTCGTTCTGGATCTCCCCGGGCGTTCCGTTGGCCAGCAGTTTGCCATGGGCAAGGCAGTAGATCGTGTCCGCCATGTTCATGATCACCCGCATGTTGTGCTCGATGATGAACAGCGTGATGCCGAACTCGCTGTTGGCCCGCTTGAGCCGGTCGATGAGACCGTTGATCAGGGTCGGGTTGATGCCCGCCGTGGGTTCGTCCAGCAAGAGCACGGTGGGCTCGTTCATCAGCGCCATGGCGAACTCCAGCAGTTTCTGCTGGCCGAAGGACAGCGATCCGGAACGCAGGAACCGTTTTTCGTACAGCCCCACGAAATCCAGCAGCATCTCCGCCCGTTCCCGGTCCCCGGCGGTATTGCGGCCGAACGACTCGAGGAAGCTCATCTTGCGGTGGGGCATGGAGATCAGCATGTTCTCCACACAGTTCATGGCGCCGTAGATCCGCGTCTGCTGGAAGGTGCGCAGCAGCCCCAGGCGGGCGATCGTCTGCACCGGCAGCTTGGAGATTTCCCGGCCCTCGAAATGGATCGAGCCGGAATCGATGGGGTGATAGCCGACGATGGAATTGAACAGCGTGGTCTTGCCGGAGCCGTTGGGTCCGATCAGGCCGGTGATGCCGCCCTGTTCCACCTGCAGGGTGACATCGGTGTTGGCCATGACCCCGCCGAAGGTCTTGGTGACTCCCTTGACGTCGATGATCGCGCTCACGCCGCTTCCCCCCCGGCGTCCTTCTTCTCCACCCGGATCCCGAACCACTCCGGCCGCTTGTGCACCAGCCAGCCCATGATGCCGTCCTGGAAGTACACCACGGTCACCACGATGAGGGCCCCCAGGGCCACCCACTGCCAGCCGAGGAGATAGTTCCAGGTCACTTCCTTGATCACGTGGAAGACGATGGCGCCGATCACGGGCCCCCAAAGGGATCCCTTGCCGCCGAGCAGGACGCAGACCACCATGAAGATGCCGAGGTTGATGGTCTGGTAGGCGGTCTCCAGGGGTTCGAAGTGGATCAGCTGGAACGCGGAGATGCCGCCCGCCACGCCGACGAAGAAGGCGGAAAGGGCCCAGGCGGTGAGCTTGTACCTGAGGGTATGGATGCCCATGGCCTCGGCCTTTTCCTCGTCGTCGCGGATGGCGTTGACGGCGGCGCCGAAGCGGGTGCCGTAGAGCCACCTGCAAAAGATGAACAGGGCCACGCCGGTGCCGGCGAAGAGGAAATAGAAGAACAGCTTGCCGATATCCAGGTCGCCGGGATACACCGGCAGCTGGATGCCCTGGCCGCCGCCGACCCAGTCCCAGTTGGACACCAGCTCCCCCGCGGCAATGGCGATGCCCAGGGTGCCGATGGCGAAATAGGGCCCCCTGAGGCCGAAGGTCACGTAGCCGAGAACGGCCGCGGACACGGCGCAGAACAGCCCCGCGCCGAGACAGCCCAACAGGACACCGGTGAAGTACTGGCCGTCGGTGAACAGCATCAGTTCCGAGCGGCTGGCATCGGTGTACTCGCCGACGGGATGCACCATGCCGATCGTGATCAGCGCCGCGACATACATCCCGGTGCCGTAGAAGAAGATGTTGCCGAGGGAGTTGTAGCCCATCTGGCCGCCGGTCATGTCCCAGGTCAGCGAGACGATGATCATCAGCCACAGCGTGGCGAGCTGGGTGCGGAAATCCGGAAACAGGAAGGGCGACGCCAGGATGACCAGCAGCAGCGCGGAATAGAACAGGATCTTTCGCATGTCCGTCCCTCCCCTATTTCAGGCTCTGGCGCATGCGGCGCTGCTGGATGAGGCGAAAGACCAGCACCAGCAGCAGCAGCAGCACCGCGATGGCCTGCTGGTAGCCGATGCCGAAAATGTGCGCGCCGTACTGCTCGGCGACGCCGATGCCGAGACCCGCGGCGATGACGCCCGGCAGGTTGCCGAGGCCCGCGGCGGTGACGATCACGAACGAGCGCACGGAGTGGGTGATGCCGTAGAACGGCTGGATCACCCACACCATGACGATGATGGCGCCGGCCGCACCGCAGATGGCGGCGTTCAGGGAAAAGGTGAAGGAATACACCTTCTCGGTGTCGATGCCGAGCACCCGGGCGGCGCGGGCATCCTGGGCGGTGGCCCGGATGGCCTGGCCCATGCGGCTGTTCTTCATGAACAGCACGACGCCGGCGGCGAGGGCGGCCACCATCAGCACGCCGAGCAGCTTGGCGATGGGAATGTCGACGAAGCCGTCGAAGAGATACAGGGTTTCGTACTGGAGCTGGATGCTCTGGGTATCGGAACCGAACAGGAGGTTCAGCATCTGCGCCATGATGATCGCAAGACCGAAGGTGGCCAGCAGGGAGGTGAACAGGTCACGCTCGATCACCCGGGCAATCACCAGCTTGTAGGCGACCCAGCCGAGGCCCCACATCACCACGAACGCCACGGGGACGCCGAGGAGCGGCGGCATGCCGTGCCTCGCCAGCCACCAGGCGACGTATCCCCCGGCGATCACGAAATCCCCCTGGGCCAGGTTCTTGACGTTCATCACCCCCCATACCAGGGCCAGGCCGTAGGCGGACAGGGCGAAGATCGCCCCGATCATCAGGCCGTCAACGACGATCTTCAGGTTGACGACGGGAAACTGGATCAGGAGCGAGATGTTTCCGAGGATCTGGTCCATGGAAGCCGGCGGCGGATATCAGGGGACATACGGATCAGGGCGCCCCGGGGGCGCCCTGTCCGTCGGTAGCTGCGTTACTTGGGCGTACGCGGCCAGTTGACCTTGTGGGAGGCGAATTTCGATGGCGCCACCACGTTGTACTTGCCGTCCTGGATCTGCCGCAGAACCATGGGCTTGGCAATGTTGTTGCCGAACTCGGAGAACCGGATGGCGCCGTAGAACGTCATCAGGTCGGTCTCGGCAATGGCGTCGCGCACCGCTTCCTTGTCCAGGCTGCCGGCCCGCTCGAAGGCATCCTTGAACACGTACACCGCGGCGGATGCCTGGGCGGTCTGGTAGGGAACGGTCTTCTCCGCGTATTCCGTGAACGCCGCCTTGAATTCCATCTCGTAGTTGGCGGCGGAACCGAACAGCGGGTCCTCGTAGCTCAGCGTCTCCGCCCACTGGGTGGAACACAGGATGTCGTTGGCCGACTCGCCGAAGTTGCCGACCACGTCCGCCGCCTCGCAGTGGGTGACCGCGACCATGGGCGTCGCGATCTTCTGCTCGCTGATCTGGCGGACCGCCGTGGCGGCGCCCTTGGAGTGGCCGCTGACGATCAGGAGATCAGGCTTCAGCAGCTTGACCTTGGTCAGGATGGCGCTCATGTCGGACAGGTCCCGCGGCAGTTGCTCGTCGACCACGATCTGCATGTCGTACCGGCCGGCGTCCTCCAGAACGCCCGCACGGATGTCGAGGGAGAATGGATCGTTTTCCACCGCCACCGCCACCTTCACGGAAGACGGGGTCTTGCCGGACTCCTCGGCCTTCTCGGCGGCCAGGGTCACCGCGGAAGCGAGGTACTGCTCCGAAGTGGACAGCACCGCGAACAGGTACTTGTAGCCCTGGTTGAACAGCGAGCGGGACGCGCCCTCGGCCTCCACCATGGGAATCTGGTACTTCTCCGTCACCGGCGCGATGGCCTTGGTGAGGCCGGAGGAGTAGGGGCCAAGCATGTACTGGACCTTGTCCTGGTTGATCAGGCGTTCCGCCAGGGTGGCGCCCCGGTCGCCCTTGGACTCGTCATCGTAGTAGATGACATTGAAGTTGTAGCACTTGTCGCCGATCTTGACCCCGCCGGCATCCTTGATCTTCTGGATCGCGAACTCGTAACCGTTCTTGGCATGGATACCGTTGGTGGCGTACTTGCCGGTCAGGGAGATCGCCGACCCCAGGGTAAGGGTTTCGCAATCCATGGCGGCCGCCGGATTGGCGACAAGCAGGGACGCGCCCAATGCGCAGCCCAGCAGACTGAGTGGTTTCTTCATCGGTAGATATTCCTCTTGAACTGTATGGTGTAAGAAAAAAGTGCCCCGTTCCCCCGGGTTTGGAGAAAACCTGGACCCGGTCCACGCGGCTGGTGATTTTTAAGGGGGAGGCATGATAGTGCAAGTTTCCGACGGTTGTCCAGTTCGGGAACCGACGGGTAATAAATCTGTAATTTCCGCGGAATCCGGGGCGTCGGACCCGGCCTTCCGGTCCGGCGACGCGCCCGTCCCGCCATGATTCCGCCGCGCTGGCGCGATTGCATGAAAACCGGCCGGATTCCGTTAAGTTTGCGCCGCTGTTCTGTGAAATAAACCCTCGTTCAGTCCCAGCTCCCGCAGCCATGGCAACGTCCAGCGCAACCGGCTTCCGCCCCCGGGAGCCCATCCCGGTGCCGCCCCTGTACGCCTGGCCGCCCAGACCCCTGGCGGCGCTCAGGTACCTGTTCATCGAAATGGCGTATCCCTGGGGATACCTCTTCGCCGCGCTGTCCGTGGTCCTGTGGCTATGGCTGACGCCATCCATGGAAACCATGGCCACGCTGTCGCCGGATTGGATGGCCCTGATCTGGCTCAGGAACGCCGCGGTGCTGACCCTCTTTGCCGGCGGCCTCCACTGGTGGCTCTATATCCGCCGAAAGCAGGAAAGCGACTACAAGTACAACACCGCGTGGATGGCCAGGGACGATGAGCGCTTCACGTTCAACGACCAGGTCAAGGACAACATGTTCTGGAGCCTGGCCAGCGGCGTGACGGTCTGGACGCTGTACGAAAGCCTCACGTGGTGGTGGTATGCCTCGGGACACATGGAGTGGATCGGTTTCCGGGAGTCCCCCGTCCTCGTGATCCTCATGGCCTTCGGGGTGCTGTTCTGGTCGACCTTCCACTTCTACCTGAACCACCGCGTGCTCCACTGGCGGCCGCTGTTCGACATCGCCCACGACCTGCACCACCGCAACGGCAACACCGGCCCCTGGAGCGGCATTTCCATGCACCCGGTGGAGCACCTGGTCTATTTCACCCTGTTCTTCCTGTGGTGGGTGGTGCCGATCCATCCGGCGCTGCTGATCCTGACGGGGCTTTACCAGGGCGTGAGCCCGGCGGTGTCCCACAGCGGTTTCAACCGGCTGAAGCTGGCCGGGGGGATCGACGTGCCGGCCGGGGACTACTTCCACCACCTGCACCATCGGTTCTTCCACGTCAACTACGGCAACAGCATGACGCCGGTGGACAAGCCCATGGGCAGCTGGCACGACGGCGGCGACTCGGGCCGGGCGCTGGTCAGGCAGCGGATGCGCAAGCTGGGGAATCCCGGCAGCTGAACCGGCATCCGCGCGGCCGCACCCGGGGCCCCGGCTCCGGAGCGGACGGGATTCAGCCCGGCGGGGCGTACATCCGGTCCGTCTTCGCAGCGCAGATGAAATCGTTGCGGTGCAGCCCGCGGATCTTGTGGGTCCACCAGGTCACCCGGGCCCGGCCCCACTCGGTGACGATTTCGGGGTGGTGCCCCTCGGATTCCGCCAGCATGCCCACGCGCACGCTGAACGCCATGGCCTCGCTGAAATTGCGGAACCGGAACTCCCGCTCCAGCGTCAGGATGTCTTCCCGGGTCCGCCCCGCCCAGTCGGGCAACTGTTGCATGAATTCCGCCAGTTCGTCATCGGTCACCCGGGGGGCGTCCGCGCGGCAGGCCTCGCACCGTTCTTTCTCCAGTTCGGACATCGTCATAACATTTGGGGTACATTCCGACACTATACCAACTTTGCATCCGGAACCCACACCCTGAGCGCAACATGATCGCCGTCATTTTCGAAGTCTGGCCCGACCCGGACCACCGGCAGGCCTATCTTGAGCATGCCGCCTCGTTGCGCCAGGAGCTCGAATCCATCGACGGCTTCCTGTCCGTGGAGCGGTTCGAGAGCCTGACCGAGGAGGGGAAACTGCTCTCGGTCAGCTTCTTCGAGAACGAGGACGCCGTCAGGGACTGGCGCAACACGCTGGCGCACCGCCGCGCCCAGGCCCTGGGCAAGGGGGGATATTTCGCCAATTACCGCCTGCGGGTGGCGGAGGTGCTCAGGGATTACGGGCCGGACAGCCGGCTCGAGGCACCGGAGGACAGCCGCGCCGTGCATGGCTGATTCCCCGGCCGGGGGCGGCCTTCCCCACGAAACGGCAACGGTCCGTGGACGGCCGCGCGGCCCGGGACCGGTTCAGTCCGCGGGGTACGGCGGTTTTCCGGGCCGTTGCTGGCGGGGGTGCACCAGGAAGAGCCCGGCCATCATCAGGCCGAGAGCCAGGAACGCCCAGTAAGAGTACCGCTCGTCCAGAAGGAGTGCGCTGAAAAACACCCCGCCCAGGGTCACCACGTAGGCGATCTGGCTGGCGAACACCGGGCTGGTCGCGCCGACCAGCCAGAGATAGCCGGCATAGATGAACGCGTGGATCAGCGCGGCCAGGACCAGGGCCCGTTCCGGGTTGTCCCAGGAGCCCGGCAGGTCGACCCAGGCGCCCGAAAACCAGGCGACGGGGCCGGTGATCAACGCCCCGACCGTCGAGGCGCCGCAGATCACCTGGATCGGACCGTAGCCCCGGAACGCCCGCCAGGCCACGTAGTTGCCCTCCAGGCCGTAGCAGAAATACGCCAGTACGGCCACCAGGACGTACACCGCCTTGTCGGGGTCCGGAAGGCTGGCGTCCGGACCCACCAGGATCACCAAGGCAATGGCGCCCAGCAGGACCCCCGCAAGACGGACAGGGCTGAACGCCTCGATCCGGATGGACAGCGAGATCAGCAGGGCGAACATGGGCACCGTGGCGATGACAATGGCCACGATCCCGGCAGGCAGCTGCGAGATGGCCCGGTAGATGAAACTGAAGGGCAGGATGGAGCCGAGCAGCGCGATGACCAGGCAGTGGCCCGCAAGGGCCGTGCCGAATCGCGGCAGTTTCCCCCGAAGCCCCAGGTACAGGCCGGTGAAGGCGGCGCAGATGGCCAGCTGCCAGAAGATCAGCCCGATGGGATGATGCCCGCTCGAGACCGCCACCTTGTTCAGCGGCACGGTAACGGCCCAGCACAGGCCGAGCAGGACCAGAGCCGCCAGGGAGCGGGATCTGGTCACGGCGGCGGCGGGCTCCCGGGCGGTATCAGCAGAAGGCCTGCAGCCCAGTTTGCGCCCTGCCCAGGATCAGCGCATGGATGTCGTGGGTTCCCTCGTAGGTATTGACCGTCTCCAGGTTGTTCATGTGGCGCATGACATGGTACTCCCCGGAAATTCCGTTGCCGCCGTGCATGTCCCGGGCCATGCGGGCGATCTCCAGCGCCTTGCCGGCATTGTTGCGCTTGACCAGGGAAACATTCTCCACGGCGCAGCGACCCTCGTCCATGAGCCGCCCCACGCGGAGCGCGGCCTGCAGCCCGAGGGTGATTTCCGTCTGCATGTCCGCCAGTTTCTTCTGCACCAGCTGGTTCTGGGCCAGCGGACGGCCGAACTGCCTGCGCTCCAGGGTATAGCTGCGCGCGCCGTGCCAGCAGGCCTCCGCGGCCCCCATGGCCCCCCAGGCGATGCCGAACCGGGCCTTGTTGAGGCAGCCGAACGGTCCGGCGAGGCCGCTGACGTTCGGCAGCAGGCTGTCCTCGGGCACCGCCACGTCCTTCAGTACAATCTCGCCGGTGACCGACGCCCTGAGGCTCAGCTTGCCCTCGATCTTCGGGGTGGAAAAGCCCGCCGCGCCCCGCTCCACGATGAAGCCGCGGATCGTGCCGTCCAGCTTGGCCCAGACGATGGCCAGGTCCGCTACCGGGGCGTTGCTGATCCACGACTTGCTGCCGTTGAGGCAGTATCCGTCCCCGGTTCTTTCCGCCCGGGTCCGCATGCTCCCCGGGTCGGAACCGTGGTCCGGCTCGGTCAGGCCGAAGCAGCCGATGAGTTCCCCCGTGGCGAGGCGCGGGAGGTATTTCTGCCGCTGTTCCTCGCTGCCGTAGGCATGGATGGGATGCATGACCAGGGAAGACTGCACGCTCAGGGTGGAACGGTATCCGCTGTCCACCCGTTCCACCTCCCGCGCGAGCAGGCCGTAGCAGACATGGTTGAGGCCGGCGCAGCCGTATTCTTCCGGCAGGGTGGAACCCAGCATGCCGAGTTCGCCGAATCGGGGCAGGAGACCGGGATCGTACTTTTCCTCCCGGTACGCATCCACGATACCCGGCAGCAGTTCCGCCTGGCAGAAGTCCCGGGCGTTGTCGCGCACCAGGCGCTCCTCCTCGGAAAGCTGTGATTCGAGATCGAAGGGATCGTCCCAGGCAAAGGGGTGCGTGGCCATATGCAGACTCCGTCAGGTCAGGCGGCGTGTTCCTCCGCCCGGGTGTTCGAGATGGCGCGGAAGTATGCCGCAACCAGCGTGGACTCGTAAACGACACCGATGAAGTATCCGCCCCGATCCACCACGGGAATGCTCTGGGCGCCGGACTCCTGGACCATTTCCAGCGCGTCCCAGACCGCCTGGTCGGGCCGGATCCTGAGGTTGCCTGCATCCGCGTGGGCACCGGCGGCTTCGGCGGCCGGATCGGCGGCCTTTTCAAGCCTGAGGAGATCGAACAGGTGCAGCCTGCCGAGGTAGCGGGAAAGCTCGTCCAGCACATGGCACTCCTGGTGTCCGGCAGCGATCATGCCGTCCCGGGCTTCGGCGAGGGACTGGTCCGATTTCACGGTGACCGCGTCGTCGGCGACATGGTCGGCAACGGTGGTCCGCTGCAGCATCAGCCTGTCCCGTCCCAGGGAGAGGTCAAAGCCGGACCGGGCAAGCTGGCGGTCGTACAGGGAGCGGCCGAACAGGTGGTACGCGACCACGTTGGCGAACACGACGCTGATCATCACCGCGATGGTGAGTTCGTAGTTCCGGGTCAGCTCGAACACGATGAGCACGGCGGTCAGGGGGCCGCCGATCACCGTGCTGGCCACGGCGGCCATGCCGCACACGGCGTAGAGTGCCGGGTCGGATGCCATCTCGCCCAGGACCGCCCCGGAAGCATGCCCGAGAAGCGCGCCGGCCAGCACGCCGATCAGCAGCGACGGGCTGAATACGCCGCCGGCGAACCCGAAACCGATGCAGAGCGACGTGGCGAGCATCTTGGCAAGGAGAATCAGCCCCAGGTGCAAGGGAGCGGTTTCACCGCCGCCGATGATCCCGCTCAGCACGTCCTTGCCGAGACCGAGGACCTCGGGCACCCACTGCGCCATCAGGCCGACGCCGAGTCCGGCGACCGCGGGCCGCAGCCAGGCCGGCATCCGGCTCCTCTCGGCCAGGTCGGCGCTCGCCAGCAGCAGGTGCATGAACGCCACGGCCACCAGGGCACAGGCAAGTCCGGTGATCACGAACGCGAGGAATTCCGGCGCGAACACGGAGCGCTCGACATGCACCTCGAACAGGGGCGGGCGGGCGAGCAGGTGATGCTCGATGAAAAAGCCCGTGGACGAAGCGACGGTGATGGGCGCGAAGGCGCGCAGGGAATAGTGCCGCAGGATCACCTCGTGGGCAAACAGGACCGCCGCGATCGGGGCGCTGAAGGCCGTGGAAATCGCCGCCGCCACGCCGCAGCCGATGCCCAGCACGGGATCGTAGCGGAAACTCCGGCCGAGGTTGGTGCCGAGAGCCGCGCCCATGTTGGCCAGCGGGCTGTAGTGGCCCACGGACGCTCCGCTGCCGATGCCGATCACCGTGGCGACCGTATTGAGCACGCCGTCACGCCAGGGAATCCCCGTCTCCCGGGTCTGGACCCCGTAGATGATGTCCGCCACCCTGGCGGCCCGCCGGATGGACATGCCGCGCAGCATCAGCCCCACGACCAGCCCCCCCGCCACCGGGCAGAGCAACAGGACGACGTTGAGGGGCCCGCCGCTCCCGGCCGTGACCGCGGACAACCGGTCGCCGAGCCAGAAGATGGAGTCCACCACCACGATGGCGAGCACCGCGCCGGTGATGCCGACCAGCAGGCCGAACGCCAGGATGGACACCACGCGCAGGAACAACTGGCGGGATTCGCCCAGGGAAACCGGGAGGCGGGGTCGCCGGCTTCCGGAGCCGCTCATTCCCTGCCGAACCAGTTCCTGGCGATCAGCGCCAGCCCGCCCAGCCCCAGGATCCAGCTCGCCGGGGCGGTGTCCCAGGGTATCGCGGCCTGAGTCAGCACCAGCGCCAGCACGATCAGGCCGAGCCCCCCCACCAGGCGACGGGTCCGACGCCCCGAGACCTCCATCTGCCGGCGCAGGGCGGCAATCTCCCGGTCCCGGGTGCGGAGCACCAGTTCGTCGTTCTTCAGGCGATACAGCAGCTGGTGCGCCAGCGTCGGCAGTTCCGGCGCCAGGGTGACCAGATTGGGCAGTTCCCGGCGGAGGGAGCGCAGCGCGGCCCGGGGGCCGATCTGCTCGCTCATCCAGCGCTCCAGAAACGGCTTGGCGGTATCCCACAGGTCCAGGTCGGCATAGAGCTGCCTGCCGAGACCCTCGATGTTCAGCAGGGTTTTCTGCAGCAGCACCAGTTGCGGCTGCACCGGCATCCGGAAACGGCGGGCGATGCGCAGCAGGTCCACCAGCAGGGTGCCGAAGGAGACCTGGCTGATCGGCTTGGCGAAGATGGGTTCGCAGACCGTGCGGATGGCGGCCTCGAATTCCTCCACCCGGGTGTCCGGCGGCACCCAGCCGGCACGGATATGGGCATCCGCCACGGCATGGTAGTCGCGGTTGAAGAATCCGAGGAGGTTCTCCGCCAGGTAGCGCTTGTCCGCCTCGTTCAGGGTGCCCATGATGCCGAAATCGACGGCGCGGTACTGCCCGGACTCGGAGACGAAAATGTTGCCCGGATGCATGTCGGCGTGGAAGAACCCGTCGCGGAAGGCCTGGGTGAAGAAAATCTCGACGCCGTTGTGCGCCAGCGTCCTCAAGTCGATCCCGGCCGCCCTGATCGCGTCCAGATCCCGGATGGGAATCCCGTAGATCTTCTCCATGACCATCACGTTGCGGCGGCAATGGTCGAAAAAGACCTCCGGCACATAGATGAGATCGGAATCCCGGAAATTGCTCTTGAGCTGGCTGGCGTTGGCGGCCTCCCGCATCAGGTTCAGCTCGTCATGGATGATCCGGTCGTAGTCGTCGACGATTTCCCTGGGCTTGAGCCGGGGTGCTTCCGACCAGTAGGCCTCCGCCAGGTCCGCCAGGGTCTTCAGGAGGGTGAGATCCCGCTCGATGACGGGCTCGATCCCCGGGCGGATCACCTTCACCACGACTTCCGTGCCGTCCAGGAGCCGGGCAAAGTGCACCTGGGCCACCGATGCCGACGCGGTGGATTCGGTTTCGAAGCTGCTGAAATGGTTTTCCAGGGAATCGCCGTAGGCTTCCTCGATGATCCGGCGCGCCTCGCTGCCCGGGAACGGCGGCACCTCGTCCTGCAGCTTCACCAGTTCACGGTGGATGTCGTCCGGCATCAGGTCCGGCCGGGTGGACAGCTGCTGTCCGAACTTGACGAACACGGGCCCCAGCTCCTGCAGGGCCAGCCGGAGCCTCACCCCGCGCGGCTCGCCGTGGTGGCTGCGCCACCGCCGCGGCACCAGCTTGAGGAGCATCGCCATGGGCCGCGCCAGGTGCAGGGCCAGGACGAACTCATCCAGGTTGTGGCGCAGCAGTACCCGGGCGATCCGGTACAGATGCCAGATATTCGGCAGCACGACTCAGTCCCGCTGCTTTTGCGGCTTGCGCGACGCGGCTAGGCGGTCCAGCCTCCGCGCGACGCGGTCGGTGTCCGCGCGCAAGGTGGCCACTTCCTCCCCGAACCGGCGCAGGGCGTCGGCGCTGACGGCCAGCCGGCGCTCCTCGGCGAGATAGTCGGCGAGATTTTCCCGCGAAAGTTCGGCGCTCTCCCCGGCCCAGCGCGCCGCGCCCCGGATGGCGTTGCCGGTCCTGCGCGCGGGCAGGTCCCCGATCCGCCGGGCGATGAGCTCCTCCCAGTCGAAGTCGAAGCGGGCGAGAATCTTCTGCAATGACTGCCCGGCTTCCGCATCGCCCTGCATGGTGACCTGGCCGTCGGTCAGCACCCCGCTGGCCGGGCCCCGGCCCGCCAGCCTGAGGAACGCGGCCAGCGGACCGGTCAGCGTGACATCCGGGGCCGACTCCGTCTCCCCGGCCAGGGAGAACCCGTCGGGTTCCGGCACCAGGTACAGGACCATCGGGGGCAGCGTGATCTCGACGCAGAAGATTTTCCCCCGGAGCCTGCCGAACTCCCCCGCGGTGTCGGGGTCCACGGACAACACCTCCCGGACCCCGCGATTGAGGTATTCAAGGAACAGCAGCCGGAAACCGGGGTTCAATAGCGAAAGCCCACGTGGAGAGCGACGATCCCCCCGCTCAGGTTGTTCACCCGCACATGGTCCAGCCCGGCGTCCAGCATCAGCCCCTTCAGGGTCTCCTGGTCCGGATGGCGGCGGATGGACTCCACCAGGTACCGGTAGCTGGTCTCGTCACCGGCCACGAGCCTGGCGATGCGCGGTATGACCTGGAACGAATAGGTGTCGTAGATCCGGTCCAGCAGCGGCAGGAGGGGTTTCGAGAATTCGAGCACCAGCAGGCGTCCGCCGGGTTTCAGGACCCGGCACATGTCCGCCAGCGCCCGGTCCATCCGGGTGACGTTCCGGAGCCCGAAGGCGATGCAGACGCAGTGGAACTGCTCGTCTCCGAAGCAGAGGCTCTCGGCGTCCGTCAGGGCATAGGACGCGTTGTCGACGATGCCCGCATCCACCATCCTGGCCCGGCCCTCATTCAGCATGGCGGCACTGAAATCCGTGACGACCACCCGGCCCTGCCGGCCGACCCGGGCGGCAAACAGCCGGCTGAGATCCCCGCTGCCCGCCGCGACGTCCAGGGCGCTGTCGCCGGGCCGGAGCCCGCTCTGGGATGCGGTGAACCGTTTCCACAGGCGGTGTGCGCCGAGGGACAGCAGGTCGTTCATCAGGTCATAGTTTCCCGCCACCGAGTGGAACAGCTCCCCCACCAGCTGCGCCTTGCGGTCGACATCCACCTCGCGAAAACCGAAATGGGTCTTGCCGCCCTCGGCCGCGGAGGACGTCCCGGGATCCGGTTTGGTGTCGCTCTCAGGCATCCAGCTTGCGCTTGTGCCCGGCCTCTTCCAGCTTCTCCAGGTACCTGGACCAGTTCAGCTCCTGGTTGACGCCGAGCGTGTACAGGGTTTCCCAGGAATAGATGCCGCTGCTGTGTCCATCATTGAAGCTTGGCTTGATGGCGTAGTTGCCCACCGGCTCGATGGCGTCGATATTGACGTTTTCCTTGCCCACCTGGAGCACATCCTGTCCGGGTCCATGGCCCTGCACTTCCGCGGACGGCGAGTGCACGCGCAGGTATTCGCAGCTCATTTCGAAGCGGGCGCCGTCATCGAACGATACGGTCAGTATGCGCGTCTTGCGGTTCAGGTTGATTTCGGTTGGCGTGGGTTTGCTCATGGCTGGGTGAACGGGACCTCGAGGGGGTTATTGTAACTGCGGGGGGCCGGACTGCGGAAACCACCCGGAGGGGGGGGGGCGCGCAGCGGTCAGCGTGCGTCCAGCCAGCGGGCGGCCGTTTCGGCGAAATAGGTCAGGATTCCATCGCAGCCGGCACGCCGGAACGCCGTCAGGGTTTCCAGCACCACCTTGCGCTCGTCCAGCCACCCGTGGTCGCAGGCCGCCTTCAGCATGGCGTATTCGCCGCTGACATGATAGGCGAAGGTGGGCATGCCGAACGCCTGTTTCACCCGCCAGATT